>NZ_JBFSUR010000002.1:0-262478 GCF_041467535.1 Vibrio sp. 10N.247.311.47 | reverse complement strand
GTATTGAAGAGTTCATTCAAAAACGCTGACCCCTCGTGCACTCTCACCTCCCCCCGGTCACAGAGTAACCAACAATCAAATTGACTCTTATTCAGTCTCCGTAACCTTTAAAGATCTTGAATCGCTTCGATGAGCTTTTTGACTGGAGTATGGTCTGACTCTATCCTATTGTCCATACTATCTAAATATGCTGACTACCTAGAGTGAAGAAAGAAAATGTGTCGGGCCTTTTCCTAACCATTAGTTTATGTATTGTAAAAATAGATTGCCGATGTAGTTCACTCATCGAAGTGAACACACAATGGGGCATTTCCAAGTTAGCGAACCTGCTAATTTAGCAAATTATGAATTACTTCATGTACGGCAAAGTTGGCTCTTAGATATTCAATATTAATAGTGAATCTTACTTAGACTGTTGAGCTTTACTTTTACGGTATTCACTTGGGGTCATTCCCACGACTCTTGAAAACTCACGATTAAAGTTAGACTTGGTCTGAAAACCAGAATTCATGAATATTTGCGTAATAGTATCTTGTGACAAATCCAAGGAGTGCTTGGCATGTTCTATGCGATACCCATTTATGATCTTAGAAATATTCTTTTCGTGTACCTGATTAACTGCAATTGAAATTTGTTTTGCTGGTATGCCTAACTTTCGTGTCAGTTTTGAAAGGGTTAGCTCAGGGTCTAAGTAAAGTCTGTCTTGTCGGATTTTGGAGTCTAACAGAGAAGTGATCTCGTGAGCCCTCTCACTGGTCATTACCTGGGAACTGCTTGTCTCGTCATTGTGACTGATTTGTTTAGATTTTAACTCATCTGAAACAGGCGTATTAATACCCACGACAACTACAGCTATCGATAACACGGGTAGAAGAGTCAAATGTGCCGCAGTAATGATGTACAGTGAAAATCCACCTTGATTAAAAGTAAAATCTAACGACATGAGCGTGTCTACACACGCTGAAAATATCAGCATCCATCCCGCAATATTCTCCGCTTTCTTTACTCCTTCCCAATTCCCTAACGAGACATTAATCAGTGCTGTTTCTCTTGACGAAAAGCGAATTAGTGCCACTCCATAGCAAGCGTAAATTAAAGTAAGTAGTACATCTAATGGAAGTGCCAACCAAGGTTGAGATACAGCGCTAATTACGACGAATAATGGCGCAACAAAATGCTTAATAGGCAAGGTGCCTAAATCACGATTGGCATGTGCAAACGCATACCACGCAGCAACAGGAATTATGGAGGCCAGAATAGGTTGCGCGATGCTGAAAATGCTAAATCCAAATGTCCAGCGTAAACCAACCATTGCGGTCGTCATAGCACATAATCCTAAAAACATGCTAGCGACTTTACCCTGCTGGGAAAGCTTGGCATAAAGTGATATCGCTAGTAGTCCAAGTAACATGGAAACAACGAACGGGACGGGTATCGCAAGCATAGCAAGTCCTAGATGGATAAATGAGTTCTCACTTTCAGTGAATATCAAGGATAACTCTATGAAATACAATTGAAAACGCAATATAGACCAAAACAGGTTTAAGAACGACCTAAAACCTGTTTTGAGACGTACACACCACTTGTTCCGAGGCAAAATATCACCATCAGTCAAATATTGAGGTGGCATTTATGAAATACTATTTTTTAGCTTGGAAGCGAAGTTTAGACTTTTCTGGTTGTTCGTCCCGTAAAGAATGTTGGATGTTTCTTTTAGTACACACATTAGTAGCGATGGGATGCATTGCGGCAGATATTGCTATGAATATGACAACATGGTTCGACACGATTTATAGCGTTGTAAGTTTCATCCCTATGCTTTCAGTAATTGTTCGTAGACTGCACGATATCAACAAATCAAGTTATTGGGTACTGGTCTTTTTCATACCGATAGTAGGACCGTTTTGGTTAATATCTTTGTTAGCTCAATCGACCAATACTAACTTCGACGTGGAGGCTTCAGCATGAAAAAAGTAGCCATTCTACATCTGTTTTTATCGGTCTTTGTTTCAACATCTAGCTGGGCCGAAACTATATCTCCCACAGGTGGTTTTGGAACTCTGTCTGTCGACAACATGACTCAAGGACAACTCCTTTGGCTTAACGGTCGAATAGGAGATGCAATCTACTCATTTACTCTTCAAGATGGAAAGGAGTGCACTTTAAAGGTACCAGTTGCTGTCGGTCGTATCTCTGAGCCAGATTTTGGTATCAGTGAAACTGAAGGTCTAGCCATCGTCGTTATGAGCCAACGCCTCAATGACGCTCTTCTTCAAGGAAAGCGAATAAATAGTGAAGAATGGCGTTTCACCACTAAAGCGTATGATGAAAATATCGACGGGTTGATTATCAATGGAATTAGCTTTGAGGAGGGCTTCGTTTTAAACTCGAAGCGAAAATGGATTTCTTGGTTTCTAAGAGATGAGCAAAACGTTGTTTGTCATTCATCTAAATCGAGTGACTTAATAGGAGAGCCTTTCGCGAGTCAATGAAGGAAATGGGGTCATTGCCACACATTATTTTTTGTAAATCAAAACTAGCTAATTATCTGTGACGTGTTTGGAAGCGTAACAAACTTCGGGGCAGCTCTGAGTTAGTCACGATGGCTAACTCGCGTGATCACCAAGCGATTCTGTCATACCGTAATTATCAACCAATAAATGTCTAATGGCCTAGCCAATAGTGGTTGGCTGCGGATAGACCACAATAAGAGACCTTCTATATGTGTTTGTCGTAAGCAATGTTTAATGACCGAAATGACAAAGCGAAGCAGATAACTTTGTTGTTCGAAAAGCATTGGCTACTCACGCAGCCAACAGGATGTAATAACCTATATTGATAGACGGAAGTTAAGAGTGCGCTTTAACGTACTTTTTAACCTTTTTCATAGCCATTTGACGCTTAAGTGGTGAAAGATAGTCAATAAACAAGTTACCCGACAAATGATCTATTTCGTGCTGCATTACGATAGCTAGAAACCCATCACTTTCGATGGTCATTGGTTTACCTTCGCGATCTAAAGCAGACACAACAACTGAAGTAAAACGCTCTACGTCGGCATAATAGTCAGGAACTGATAAACAACCTTCTTGGCCCAATGTTTTATCCGAGCCGCTAACCACTTCAGGATTAACCAAAACTAATGGTTCATCTCGACTTTCGGAAAGGTCAATAATAACAACGGCCTCTTTACGACCAACTTGAGTTGAAGCCAAACCAATACCATTGTCAGTCGCATATAACGTTTCCAACATGTCGTCTATTAATGTTTGTACCGTGGAGAGATCTTGCACCTTTTCCGCTTTGACCTTAAGCCTTGGATCTGGTGCAGTCAGAATTTCTAAAACTGCCATATTTTCCTTCTATTCTTGGAAGCTCATAACGCTTTCTATACGTCGACTGTCCGTATTTTATGGGCCAATAATGCCTTCTTTCTTTTTAACCTTCAACAATACCAACAGATATGACGGGGTAAATAGCCTTTGCATATAACTTGGACAACACATTGCTTCAGATAACCTTTCGTAGGGGAAAGCTCATGAACAGGTTGTAAATGAGTAAAAGGTCTAGATTACAATGGGGCAAAAGCAAGTTAGCCCCTAATGACTCACCGACGTCGAAAACAAGTTAATAATCACGACGCCCACCAAAATCAAAGCGATACCGATGATCGCAAAGATATCGAGTTTTTGCCCGTAGACCAGCCAAGACAGCGCTGCGACTAGCACTATCCCTGCCCCACACCAAACCGCATATGCCACACCTAAAGACATAGTTTGAACCGTGAGAGACAACAGATAGAAAGCAAAGCCATAACCGACTAGCACTGCGGCAGTCGCGGGCAAAGAAGTAAATTGCTGCGTTTTAGGCAATAGAGAAGTCGCGACAACTTCAAATACAATGGCAAGTGACAGCATCACAGGAGGCGAGAGAGATAAAAGCATGTTTAAGTCCACAACAATAAAATACGGCGCTCAGAATATTGTAGTTTTATTTCCGATTCATGCGATTTTCAGCAAGTAATTATTATGATGCACCTTAAAAATTCTTAGGTGTAATTCTCGATTAAACCTACGCTTAGACAAAAAAAGAGCCCACTAATTCGTGGCTAGCAGACCCTTCATCAATCTAATCATCTAATCATCTAATCGGCAAAAGCGCTTAATTTGCAGACGTTGAGCCTCTTAGGATATCGCGCTTCACTTCACCTTTAAGATCGGTCAGGGTTTGCTGGTCGATATCAATCAAGAAGTGGTCACTTGCTTGGCCTGTTGCGAATTTTTCAAGAATCACGAACAAGCTACCGAAACGAGAGCGGAATACCTCTCCCACTGTATATTGGCCAAGATCACCTAGCTCTGAATCCACTGTGCCATCAAACTCGGCAAGCTCGCGGCTTAGCAGTTCGTATTGGCGTAGTTGTGTTTCACCGATATCACGGAACGCCAGTTCGTCTGCATTACGTAGTCGGTAGAAATCGGTTGCTAGTAGCTCACCACTCCACTCTGCAAAGTCAGCTAAGCTTAACCCCTCAGTAGTTGCCAAAACCTCAGCTTCTACTTTGGCTGCCTGCCAATCTTTCTGGAACTGTTCCTCATCAACGACACCATTTGCAGTGCAGCCTTCAACTGGATAACCCAACTTGTCAGCTAATTGACAAACCGTGAACTGCGTTTCTAGTTGAGACATGATCATCATCTCTTCACCGTTCATGTGCATGATCATTTCACGCATTTCGATTGGCCAATCACTAGGAAGGAAACGCAAGCGCGTTAATTCACGGATATGCCAGTCGGTGAGTTCATAGTAACTCTTTGAATCAAGAATATTGATATCCCATATCTTAGCTTCTTCTTCCTCATTACTTGCGTTTGCTGTTAAGTACTCATGCTCTTCTTCGTAGTGACTAAATAGTTCGTTGTAACGTTCAACTTGATCGATAACCACAGTTTCAACTTCGATTTGGTTATCAGGGCGAATGTTCAGCAGCTTGTAAGCTGGGATGTAACCCGCTAACGATGGCGCTTGGATATTAAAGAGCGTGTGCTGAACACCATCGATATTGAAGCTTTTCTTACCAGTATCGTTAAAGTGCATATGACCGCCAACGTGGATATTCAATCCTGTTGCAGCAAGTGTACGACTAGTATTGTCATCTGGTTCACGAGCCAGTTGATGGCTTCCTTCACCAAACAGATCTTCAATCTCTTCAGAGGCACCGTTGTAGAAATCTGTCATTGGGAAGTGCGAGAAGGAAACAAGCGTCTTATTCTGCTCTTTGGCTGCTTTTACTACATCAGAGATCCAATCGATCACATGTTCTTTGTGAGTCAGCATCATGTTGTAGCCAGCGCTGCTTGATCCATCAAACGTGTTTCCGTCTACAGAGCTATCAGACGAATTTTCTTTAGGGCGATAAACATTCGCGTCAATGGCCAACAGCCACAAGCCTTTGACTGGCTCGACTAAGTAACTGGTATCCGGCACTTCAGAACAACTTGAGTAGCCATTCTCTTTATAACTACCACCTGTTCCTTCATAACAGATCTCGTACATGCGCTTATCAAAAGCTGCTTCTTCTTTCGCTAATTCATAGCTGTAGTTGGTACGAGCTTGCGCACTGCTATAAGGGGTTTCAAAGTAGAGATAATCTTGCTGAGGGTAGAAGCCGTGAGTACCAAGGATAATCATGATCTCTTCATAGCCCCACTCACGCACTTCTTCAGTACAGATGGTTGCTAGGTTATCGCCGTCACCGGGAATGGTTGTCCACTCATCTTCATAGCCAACACACTCTTCCTTACCCCGACTATAAATACGTTGGTTCTTACCCCCTTCTCCCAAAAAGTCCGACTTACCCGCAGGTATAGTAAATGGCCTCACTGGATCGTGGTTGCCAGGCGCTGCAAAAAACTCAAGGCCGTACGTGTCACGATAGTGGTCAAAAATGCTCACTAATCCACGCATATGTACTGGCTGACCGTCGTCACTGAAGTCCCCCGGCAGTGCTACGTACTTCACTCCGCGCTCAACCACATCATCAAGCGCTGCGATCATCGCGAAATAGTTTTCGTTGAATAGACGGGTAGAGTTCATCTGAGACTCCATCGTTCTGATCGTTGCATTCTTACCACTGATTGCATTCGGCAACCCTGCGAACGAGCCATCCTGAAAATCACCGTAAACATCATGGAAATGGATATCAGGCATGAACGCCACTTGCACTGCGCTATCCATATTGCCGCTGTCATCACTTGGCGAACTTGAATTGCAACCGACCAAAGCTGTTGCTATCAAGCCTGACAGTACGGTCAATGTACTCTTTTTCATTTTCTCTTCCCAAAAAGTTAGAACTCAAAATTTGGCGAGGAGATTAGGTGAGAAAAATGACACTATTGTTTCTGATATCTTACAAAACGTCGCATACAGAGTGCTTATGCGACATTGCTTCAATCCTTAAAATTCAATTAGTTAGTAATGATCATGAGTATTGATGACTCTATCGTACGAATCAGTTATTAATATATAAGCCGCCATAAGACAACCCCTCAAACATCAATGACAACTATGCATTCCGACTATTTAAATAAGTAGCCCTCCATCAAAAACCGGCTCGATCCGAATAAAGTAATCACAGGGAAAACAGATCAGCTCTCCATACTTATTATTACAAATACGTAATAATCATTTTCTATTTAAGGGGATTATCAAAACATGAACTCACACCTATACTAGCTCCAACAAAACGAGAGAGCGGAAACAATTAAGCTCAACTACGCTTAACGGGTTGAATTTAATTGCACAGTTATCCGCTGTACTGACATATAGGAAACATCCAATGACAATCGAAATTAAACCTGGTCAAACGCATATCAAATCAAAAGCAATGGTTGCATGGGCAGCTGGCGAGCCACTAAAAATGGAAGAAGTTGATGTACAACTTCCTAAAGCTGGTGAGGTTCTAGTTCGCATCGTTGCTACTGGTGTTTGTCACACTGACGCATTCACATTATCAGGTGACGATCCAGAAGGTATCTTCCCTTCAATTCTTGGTCACGAAGGTGGCGGTATCGTTGAGATGATCGGCGAAGGCGTTACAAGTGTTGAGATTGGCGACCACGTTATCCCACTTTACACAGCAGAATGTGGCGAATGTAAGTTCTGTAAATCTGGTAAAACTAACCTATGCCAAGCCGTTCGTGAAACGCAAGGTAAAGGCCTAATGCCAGACGGTACAAGCCGCTTCTCTATCAATGGCGAAACAATTTTCCATTACATGGGTTGCTCTACTTTCTCTGAGTACACTGTACTTCCAGAAATCTCTCTAGCGAAAGTAAGCAAAGAAGCACCACTTGAAGAAGTTTGTCTTCTAGGTTGTGGTGTAACAACAGGTATGGGCGCGGTACTGAACACAGCTAAAGTTGAAAAAGGCGACAACGTTGCTGTATTCGGCCTTGGCGGTATCGGTCTTTCTGCAATCATTGGTGCTCGCATGGCTGGTGCTAACCGCATCATCGGTGTTGACATCAACGAGAGCAAATTCGAGCTAGCGAAACAACTTGGCGCGACTGACTGCATCAACCCAATGAACTACGACAAGCCAATCCAAGACGTTATCGTTGAGATGACAGACGGTGGTGTTGAGTACTCTTTCGAATGTATTGGTAACGTAAACGTGATGCGTCAAGCGCTTGAATGTTGTCACAAAGGTTGGGGCGAATCTGTAATCATCGGTGTTGCAGGCGCAGGTCAAGAGATCTCAACTCGTCCATTCCAACTAGTAACAGGTCGTGTATGGCGTGGTTCTGCTTTCGGTGGTGTTAAAGGCCGCTCTGAGCTTCCAGAAATCGTAAACCGTTACATGGCGGGTGAGTTTGGTCTTCAAGAGTTCATCACTCATACAATGGGTCTGCAAGACGTAAACGAAGCATTCGACCTAATGCATAAAGGTGAATCTATCCGTACTGTTCTACACATGGATAAGTAACACATCTTGGCCTCGATTCTTTCGAGCATCGAGGCCACAGCTACAAATGAATAGCAACAAACTGTCTTCACCACCTCCTGCCCGGTGGGTGGTGAAACTTTATGTTATATAGACAAATTTACTCCCAAACCATCAACCTAACGGAGCACAATAGATGACAATCGAAAACATTAGCCAAGCAAAGGTTGCTGGTGGTTGGCACAAACAATACACCCACTTTTCTGCAACGCTTGACTGCAACATGCGTTTTGCGATTTTCTTGCCACCTAACGCAAGCAAAGAAAACCCAGTTCCTGTTTTGTATTGGTTGTCAGGCTTAACCTGTACCGATGAAAACTTCATGCAAAAAGCCGGCGCTTTCAAAGCCGCGGCTGAGCAAGGCATCGCGATTGTTGCACCAGACACTAGCCCACGTGGCGAAGGTGTTGCCGACGATGAAAATTACGATCTCGGCCAAGGTGCAGGCTTCTATGTGAATGCCACTCAAGCGCCATGGGACAGCCATTACCACATGTACGATTACGTGGTAACAGAGCTCCCTGCATTAATTGAGTCGTTCTTCCCTGTTACATCCGTAAAATCGATTTCTGGTCACAGCATGGGCGGACATGGTGCCCTAACGATTGGCATTAAAAACGAAGATAGCTACCGTTCTATCTCTGCATTCAGCCCAATCACCAACCCAATGCAATGCCCTTGGGGACAAAAAGCCTTCAACCAATACCTAGGCTTGGATATTGAAGAGTGGAAACACTACGATGCCTCTGAGCTTCTAAAAACCAAAGGCACTAAACTGCCAATGTTGGTCGACCAAGGTGAAGCCGATAACTTCCTGATTGAACAGCTTAAACCTGAGCAATTAGTCGAAGCCGCTAAGGTAACCAATGCCGATTTAGATCTACGTATGCAGCCTGGTTACGACCACAGCTACTACTTCATCTCTAGCTTTATTGATGAACACATTGAGTTCCACGCTGCTTACTTAAACAAGTAGCCAGATGAATTTAGCCCGCACTTTGTAAACGCAAGGTGCGGGCTTTTTTATGCCTACTGATTTTATAACGGTTGCTTTTATAACTGCTTAATACGCTGCTTTAACGCTTCTAAATCTATATCATTGCCAACAATTCGTAATCGAACATACTCTTCAGTCATCGCGTCGCACGTAATAGCAAAATCGACACCCGAACATGTCTTAATACCGATACTCTCAAATAGCTTTGAAAGGTGAGTTCCTCTCTTTTTCAACAACATAATGGGCGTCGATATTGACGTGCCAACCACCTCAATATTGTTCTCAGACAACAAGCCGATCATTTGCTGCTTAAAGTATTCAGTTTTGCTGCGATTCATTTCTAAGAAGTGTTTTGCATTGGGTAAGGTCGCCGATGCGATTTTTATTGAGGGGTAAGTCGGCGTAAACACACTCACCGCAGCTTCGATTGCAGAAGTCAGGTTTTCACTGCTGGCTAAGTAACCGAGTCGAATCCCAGCGAGCCCTAAACCTTTAGAAAAGGTTCGTAAAACTATTAAGTTGTCCAAGACTAAGGTCTGATCGAGCATAGACTGCTCAGGGGTCAGGTATTCACCATATGCCTCGTCGACAATCAAAATAGCGCCAGAACGCTCACATACTCTCGCTATCTCGACCAGATAAGCTCTGTCGTAGATTCGACCCGTTGGGTTGTTGGGATTATCGATATACACCAAGGCAGGATTTTGACTGCTTATTTTTGATGCCAACACACCGAACAGATCCGACTCGTTTTGATAATCAAACATGTTGATGGACTGGTACTTCCCGCCCACCAAAGTGAACTCTGATACTGCTTCAACAAACTGAGGGCCAATGCCTATCATGGTGCGATTGTTGTGATCGATAAGTTTATTGAAGATAAGTTCTAGCGCCCCAAGAGAGCCCGTGGTGTACGTAATACGACAATCTTCAATCCCAATAAACTGGCGAGTCAGATAAGTCAGCTCCGAAAGCTCCCTGTGGCAATAGTACTTATCAATACCGTAGATAATATCTTTGATCACATGTTCAGGAATTTCTGGTGCGCCAAATGGATTGGAGCCAAGTGAACAATCGATACGAAATGAGTGATCGACATAAGAATGGTATTCGCCACTTAACCGTGGATTTAAATGCATAAGAAAACGCTCAAAAAATATTCATGCGCTATTCTTATCGTACTGAATTTCATCTATATAGGTCATTTCGCGACAGTTCTTCGCCTTGTTTCGAGAGACTGGTTAAAAACCAAGATTGGTTCAAATAACGAATTCTCTTAAGCCATAATCAAGAGTTAAGCACTCGTGTTTACATTTCGAGTTAACCGAACCGCTTTCTTTGCGCTAGATTAAGCTGAGATAAGATAGGGTAATAACAGAGCTTGCATCTTTACTCTCCCTAGTTACCATAGCCCCATTAACATCCCCCATATTTTGAAGGTTGCTATGAAAGCAATTAAGACTCTTTTCTTCCTGATGGTTTTATTGAGCGGTCTGTTTACCGCTTGGCTGTTTATTCCAATTCCAGCGACCATGGACAAGCAAACGCTCGACGTTCCATTAACGGAACCATTCAAGCTTGTTGCGTATCGCAGCAACCCGAATGATGCGAGCAAGCCGCTGACTTACCACTACTATGTGATTTCAGATGTGGTTGGTGTAGACGACATGGACCCATTCCTGATTACCACGGACCAGTTCGTGAAGCTTGGCGAATTCGACGAGAACACATTCAACCTTACGGTTAACGGCAAGATTGATAGCTACACCAACGATTTGTGGATCAAGAAATCTGATGGCAAGCTTCAACACTGGTACGTGAGTATTAACGCGAACTATATTCGTTAAAATCGAACTGCAATAAACCTCATTTTAAAACTGCGCTTTGGCTTCCAAGCGCAGTTTTTGTTTCTAGAAACACCCTCCACTTATCCCGACCCGTTCGACATAAACTGCATTGCCTACTTTTGATTCACTGCAGCCCTTGCTCTCAAGGTGTTATAAGCTCTTTAGATACGATAAGCTCAGACCATGCTCGACGCCCAATAAATCAAAATAATAAAGGATCACCCGTGGAATTTACGCTCGACAAATTTAACGGCATCATCATTGACCCAGCAACAGCCCCTCACGATGTTGACTCATTCAATGCCGAACTCAGCGAGATCACCGAATTTTCAAAGCAGAATAACAAAGGCATCATTTGGATTAGCTTACCTATTTCACTCTCGCACCTTATTCCGGTGGCGACTGAGCTTGGCTTTGTGTTTCACAACTGCTTAGAAGACGAGATTACGCTGATCCACAAATCCGAGATTGTAGAGTTTGTGCCTTTCATTCCGACCCACACCTTGGGTGCTGGCGCGTTAATCACTAACGAACACAACCAAGTGCTGATGATTAAAGAACACGGCATGACGGGCTACAAATTACCGGGCGGTCATATTGAGTTGGGTGAAGGCATTGAAGAATCCGTGGTTCGAGAAACCTTAGAAGAGACTGGCATCGAAGCCACGTTCGTTTCAGTGGTTGGCATGGCGACGAGACACCCGTATCAATTCGGAAAGTCTAACCTCTACTTTGTTTGTCACCTTATCGCTCAAACTCAAGAGATTGCGATTCAAGACACAGATGAAATTGCAGAAGCTAAATGGATTGATGTTGAAGAGTACATTAACAACCCCGACAGCTACCCGTTCAACCGCCAGTTAGTCGGCTCTTTGATAGGCAAACAAGGATTAGAACTCACTCAGTTAGAAGGCAACTATGGCCCAGTCCACAAGCCCGAGATCTTCTTTTCGCAAAACTAGAGCGATTCAAATATAAAAACGCCAAGCTCATAAGAACTTGGCGTTTTGCTTTTCATTTTACTTGTATTGTTTAAGCCATCTCGTTGCTAGTGACTTCCTAATAGACTGTTCTAGAACCTATCTATTTTAGAAAAATCCTAGTGGGTTAGTATCGTAGCTGATCAACAGGTTCTTAGTATTTTGGTAGTGATCGAGCATCATCTTATGTGTCTCACGGCCGATACCCGACTTCTTGTAACCACCAAACGCACGCGCTCCATTTCAGCATCGTGTGATTTGCACCATGGCGAGCAACAAATCGAACACGCTTGGCAGCAAGCCAACAAGGTAATCGATAAAGGGATCAGTTTGTTGATCTTAGGAGAAACAGGAGTTGGCAAAGGCGAGTTTGTTAAAGCGCTGCACAAGCAAAGCCAGCGTAAGTCTTCGCCCTTGGTAGCGGTAAATTGTGGCGCGCTGCCTAAAGACCTTATCGAATCTGAACTGTTTGGTTACGCGCCGGGCGCCTTTACGGGAGCAAGCCACAAGGGCTTCCAAGGTAAGATCCGTCAAGCAGATAAAGGGATTCTATTTCTAGATGAGATCGCCGACATGCCTTTAGAAGCTCAGTGCCGACTACTGCATGTTCTGCAAGACAAATCCGTGGTGCCAGTTGGTTCTAATCAAAGCTATCAAGTCGATTGTCAGATCATCGCTGCAACTCACAAAAACCTCGAGCAGTTAGTCGCAACAGGTGAGTTTAGGCAAGACCTGTATTACAGACTCAATGGCTTAGCCTTCACCTTGCCAAGCCTACAACACCGACAAGACAAGCACGCTTTAATCGAGCACATTCATCGTAAATACGCCGAAGACGAACAGACAATCTGCCCGCACTTGATGAGCTTACTGTGCGCCTATTCTTGGCCGGGTAATATCCGCGAATTAGACAACTTACTTAAGGTTGCTGCTCTATTAGCAAGTGATGAACCCCAACTCACACTCGAGCATGTGCCCAGCCACCTTGCTCAACATCTCACGTCATTAGCACACGATAATCAGCATCAGCTAATGACTCCTAATGCCATCAAAGGTACAGCGAGTAACGATTTAAGAAGTACCGTTGAAGAAACCTTGCTGCAAACCTATCAAGCCAACCAAGGCAACATAAGTAAGACTTCGAGAATACTCGGTATCAGCCGCAATACCATTTATCGAAAATTGAAAAGCTTGGGAATCCTCCAATAATCAACATGGATGATCCTGGCCCGCTCTTTCGTTATCAATAAATAAATTCACTTCTAGTGAGACATTTTGCCCTCTAACTCGTAGTGCTTCAAAACGAACGAGGGCTCAGATGCAAACAATCAACATAGTGTGGCTAAAGCGCGATTTAAGACTCACCGACCACGCACCTTTACGACACGCTTTATCAGATCAACACCCAACGATATTGCTCTACATTTTCGAACCCATGCTGTTAAACAATGCCCACTATTCTGAGCGACATTGGCGGTTTGTTTGGCAATCACTGCAATGCATGAACCAGTCATTAAGAGAGCATGGAAATCAGATTTCAATACTCCATGGCAGTGCTATGGACTGCTTCGAAGCGATTCAATCTCGTTACCACATCCAAAGTGTATTCTCACACCAAGAGATAGGCTTAAATTGCACCTTTGAGCGTGACAAGCAAATATCTGACTGGTTTCAAGAGCACAACATCCAGTGGCAAGAGTTCGCACAGGGCGCCGTTGTAAGAGGGTCAAAAGATCGAATCGGTTGGGACAAGCACTGGAACAGGCTCATGCGTGCTCCCATAGCACAAAGCCAGTTGACCACAGAGTCGCTGTATACCCTTGATGCTGAAGAACTTGGTTTGGCAATAAATCCTCCACAAGCATGGTTAACCAAAAGTAACGGCATACAAACGGGCGGCAGCGCACTGGCTTGGGAAACTTTGCATGACTTCTTTGAACGCCGCGGTCGCGATTACTACCGCAGTATCTCAAGCCCAGAAGCGTCACGCCATGCCTGTACTCGCCTATCTCCGTATTTGGCTTGGGGCAACATATCGCTGCGTGAAGTTTATCAACATCTGTTGGGACACTGGCACGTTGCAGGGTTTCGTCGCAGCCTAATTGCCCTTTCTTCAAGGCTTCATTGGCACTGTCATTTCATGCAGAAGTTTGAATCGGAATGCGAGATGGAATTTCGCTGCATCAACCACGCCTACGAGACGTTATTGCAGAATGAGACGGTAAAAGATCCAACACGTTTGGAGGTATGGAAGGCGGGATTAACAGGCGTGCCATTGGTCGACGCCTGTATGCGCTGCCTGCATCATACGGGCTATATTAATTTCCGTATGCGCTCAATGCTGGTGAGCTTTCTCACTCATCATATGAATATGGACTGGCGTGATGGCGTCACTCACTTAGCGCAGCTGTTTCTCGATTTTGAACCTGGTATTCACTACCCACAGTTTCAGATGCAAGCTGGGGTTACAGGAATCAACACTATCCGAATTTACAATCCGACTAAGCAAGCGCAAGAGCACGATTCAGATGGAGACTTCATTCGTAAATGGGTGCCAGAACTTTCAGACATACCCACTCCACTTTTGTTTGAGCCTTGGAAGATGACGCCTATGGAAATGATGATGCATGAGCTCAAACCAGATTCCCCTTACCTGAACCCAGTCGTCGATCTCGACACTAGTGCCAGAGAAGCCCGGGTGCGTTTATGGTCGTGGCGAAAACTGACTGAGGTAAAACAAGAACGTAGCCGTATTTTGGCTCGCCATGTCAGGCCATCGAAGAAGAAGCCTAATCAGAACCCAACTCCACAAGTTGATTGAGCACTTCTTTATCCAATACCGGGTGATGCTTGGTCGCTAGGATCAGCACAATATCGACCGAAGGCAACGGTGGCATATCATCGAGGATTCTCAAATCTGAAGTCACGCTCAGCTTACCCATCGCGCCAATGGCTAATCCAGCTTTAACGATCGCTCGCTGCGCTGAAGCAGTATTGCTACACGCCAATAACTGATAAGGCGTGCCCTGCTTGGTTAAGCCATTCACTGCCGCGGCGTGGTACTTACAATCGGTCTGAAACAAGGCTAATGGCACTGGTTTAGACTCATCGAACACATAATCAGGGCTGCTTATCCATACTCCGATATCATGAGTGAGCCAGTAACCCTCTTCACTATCGGGCGCTCGGGTGACAATCGCCGCATCAAGCCTGCCGTCATCCAACCACTCTCTCAGCGTAATGCTGGGCAGGCTGAATATTTGGATTGAACAGGTGGGTTCTGCTTTCTGCAACAGGCGAATCACTTTCGGCAGAATGGTGTCATTGTAGTCTTCAGGGCAGCCGAGTCGCAGAGGTTGTTTGTCTTCGTAACGCTTTACTTGCTTAAGTGCGGTATTGTGAAGGGCGACCAACTGTTCGGCATGAGATCGCAGCGCTAAGCCAGCTTCAGTCAGTATTAAATTACGTCCTTCTTTCTGGAAAAGAGTGACGTTGAGTTCTTCTTCCAACTTACGCATCTGAGCACTGAATGCCGATTGGGTGCGATTTATCTGTTTCGCTGCACGAGTGAAACTACTGGTTTCTACAAACGCGAGAAAGCCTCGCAAAGCATCAATATCCATATTGAAATCACCACCCATCGTTTTTGTTAATGTATTGCATCAAAATTATCCGTTAGTGCGCCGCAATACAATCCCCTAAGCTCAAAAGCATACTCACCAAACGCAAGGAAGCAACGATGCAGCTTTATATTGGAAACCAGAACTACTCAACTTGGTCACTGCGCGCATGGCTAATATTCGACAACTACAACCTGAATGCAGAAGTCATCAAGCTCAAGCTGTTCACCTCTGATTTTTACGACACTCTGGCGAAAGTGACGCCAACGGCCAAGGTTCCAACCCTAGTTGATGGTAATGTTGCGGTGTGGGATTCATTGGCGATTCTCGAATACGTTAACGATGCCTATTTGGACGGTGCAGCGTGGCCTAGCTCAGTGAAAGAACGCGCCCATGCCCGAGCAATTTCCGCCGAGATGCACTCTGGGTTCTTTGCCGTCAGAAATGAAATGCCGATGAACTGCCGCGCACAACGAAAGCTCACACTGAGTGAAGACGCACTGAAAGACATCGCTCGTATTGATGCAATATGGTCTGCACAAATGGAACAATACCCAGAGGGATGGTTATTTGGTGAATGGTCGATTGCCGATGCGATGTTTGCACCCGTCGCATTGCGCGTAGAAACCTATGGAATACAACTTTCCGAAAAGGCATCGCAGTATCAACAAGGTGTGCTTAACAGTCCATCAATACAAAAATGGCTGGCAGAGGCAAGCTTAGAAACCGATGTGGTTGAAGAAGATGAGGCGGGCAAGCCAGTATAAAATACAAGACACCCTTCCAAAGCTCACTAGTCTGTGAGCTTTTATCTAAACCTTATTAATTTGGTCGATTGTGATCGCCTAATCACAATGTGCAGATGTGATTGTTTATATTCAAAGAAATTCAAATAGTTAAGATAAACATCATGTTACGAGCAACGATCGCATTACTCAGTATTACTAGCTTCGCCGTATCTGCCAACGCCCATCTTCCTTCTGGAGAAGAGTGGCTCAACCATGCGACTGAAGGGCTTGCACCTTATTGGTTAATGCCTAGCGCTCAAGGAGAACCGGTAGGAAACTTCCCTACTTTCCGCTGTGATGACGGTACCTTGCTCGATGTTTCTGATGTGTGCCATGAACTAAACAAAGGCTGGATCACGCCACACTTTGGCAAAGAGTTTACGCGGATGAAGTCACGTCAAACTTATGCCTATGGCGTGCTCTACCACCTTAGTGGCGATAAGCAGGCTTTAGCGCTTGCCAAGCAAGGAGCCTACTACATCATTGATCAGCTAGAAGATAAGCAAAACGGCGGCTTTATCGGCTACACAAAAGAGGGAAAAGTAGGCCAAAATTGGCAGCAGCGTACTTCTCAAGATCAAGCGTATGCATTAGTTGGCCTTGCCATGTACTACTACCTGACTCAAGACAAAAAGGTAGAAGAAGCACTCATCGCACAACAAGCTTTTATCTTTGATAAATATCGACTTAGCGACAACAGCGGTCTTGCTTGGGTACTTGCGGATGGTGAAGATGGCAAAGCCACACAGCGTGAACTGGTCGCGCAACTTGATCAGATTAACGGTTACCTGTTGTTAGTCGCTCCCCTGCTAAAAGAGCCCACCAAGACAAGATGGCTTGATGATCTAAGTTGGCTGACACAAACCATGGTCGAGCACTACCACTCTGAAGATGAACAACGCTTCTACGGGGCCATTCACAGCAAAGCCGCCAAGATGTCGAATGCTAATCACAACGATTTTGGGCACACCATCAAAGCGTATTGGATGACTTACCTTACAGGCCAAACATTGAATAACTCTGAATGGAAAGAGTTTGGCATCAAAGGGATGAAACACACTCTCATTCATGCGCAATATCAGAAAAATTTCGTGAGTGTATCCCAATATTATGGCGAAGAACTTCAGAAAGCGTGGAAAGGACAAGAGATAACTGGCTGGCAAAGCAGACCAAACACAAATTGGGCTTCATCATGGGAATGGGCGGAGCTTGATCAAGCAGCAATGACGGTTTCACTTGTCGATGATTCAATGAAAGACGTCCTGCAATACACCCTACCCACTTTTCATGATGTATGGGTCGACCATAAATACGGCGGTGTCGGGCTTGAGCCAAAACGCACCAAAGCTTTCCATTGGGGCAACGGTTATCACCAGTTTGAACATGCGCTGATTGGCTATCTATACGCACAGCAAGTTGACGCGAAGCCAGCAGTATTGCATTACGCAAGGCCGACCAACAGCGAGATGCCAATGGAACCGTATTACTATCAAGGCGATGTGGTGGAGCTATTGAATAAAGATGACGGAACGCAGAAGGTCAGTTTCAATAACATTCGACCTTAGCGTTGGTTGTTTGTTCTAAATGGACTTGAGATTCAGGGCTACGGGGAATGGACAAGGTCAAAGAGTTAGCACAATACTGATGTCGCAGACCAAACAAAAGCCGCTGTTGATCAGCGGCTTTCTTGATGGAGATAAGCGGAGGTTAGTTGTCCAACCCTTTAATTGGGTTCATCGAGTGATAAACGGTGTTCACGTCACCAGTCATCGACAATGAACTCAAGTCATCAATGAAGAAACGGCTGGTCATTGTGTGCTTACCGCCATTGATAAAGATTTCGATCACTGACTTATCAACATAAACCTCGATGATTTGCTTGGTGCTCAACCTCGGTGCTTTTCTCACTGAGCCAAACTCTTCCGCGTAGAGCTGAGACATCTTACTGCGATCAAGCATGAACTCCTTTTCTGTAGCACTGAATACGATGTTATCACCCGCAACGTTAGTAAGTGTAAACTCAAACTCGTCAGTATCCGTTTCGAGCTCAACCATGAAGCTGGTTGTATCCAATTCAAGAGCATTTTCAACCACCACAGCTTCACCCTGTAGCGCTTTCAATTCAGGTAAAGCAGACTGAACAAGATAGCCATCTTGGATTTGAAGTTCGCGTGGTAACGACAACATGCCCGCCCACTGATACTCATTAGATGGTGTATCAATCTCAGGCAGACCAATCCAAGCAATCAGAATACGGCGGCCTGTATCATCTAAATAAGTCTGTGGTGCATAGAAATCGAAGCCATAATCTGGCTGCGCAATATCTTGGTGGTTTTCCAGTTCTACCGAATCGAGATTTAGGCGGTCACCGACGATATAAGCCACCGAGTAGATATTTTTGAAATCGTATGGATTTTCGCTAGACACACCTTGTGGAGAAAACAGCATCACCGACTGATTCTCTATTTCAAAGAAATCTGGGCATTCCCACATATAGCCAAGGTTGTTGTAACGAGTTTGAATTGGACCTTTGTGCTGCCAATTCATCAGGTCTCGGCTGCAATATAGCGCCATAGAGCCAGTATTTTGAGGCGTTTGAGCACCCACAACCATCAGATAATCGCCGCCCTGTTTCCACACTTTTGGGTCTCGGAAATGTTCGGTGTAGTGATCGTTTTCGATAACCACGCCGTGCTTTTCTATTTTGCCGTCAGCAGACATCTTGGCAAAACATTGAGTTGGCACTCGCAACCAATTTCCATCGCGCTTGTTACCTGTAAAAAACAACAATGCATTGTCGTTTTCAACCAATGCACCACCAGAGTAAACACCGTGAGAGTCGTAATCTTGGTCTGGGTGCAAGCCAATACCGTGGTCTTCGAAATGAACGAAGTCTTTGGTAGAAAGGTGGTACCAGTACTTCATACCATGGACGGGGCCAACTGGCGTCCATTGGTAAAATAGGTGGTGTTCACCATTAAAGAAACACAGACCATTCGGATCATTAAGCAGACCAAACTTAGGCGCAATATGGTAGCTTGGATAGCCAGAGTCTTGTTTGCGAAGCTCTACCATCGCATCAATACTCTCTAGAGAAATATCTTCTATACGGCGATATCTTTGCTCTACTGTCCAGTTCGAGTTCAAACTCATACACTCTCCTCTACGGCATTCGTATTTGAAGAGTCTTTTTGAATAAACTGAGTAAGAGCTTCTTGCGTTGGAAGTGCGGTCATTGCGCCTTTTTGCGTGGTCGCCAGTGCACCACACCCATTCGCCCACTGAATTGCAGAATCGACGACTTGTTGATTGTTCCACTCATCATCTTGAGAAAGCTTTGCAAGCAAACCGCCAACAAAAGCATCGCCTGCCCCCGTGGTATCCACTGGCGTCACTGAGCGACCTGAAATCAACACACCTTGGTTTTCAAATACTCGCCAAACGCCTTTCGCGCCCTGCGTAACCAGAACAAGCGTGTTGTTAAGATCTGCAATGTTAGCCAAACCTTGTTCCATCGAAGTTGAATCGGTTAAGAAATCCAGTTCTTCTTCTGAGAATTTAACCACATCAGCCAATTCAACCGCTTTCATGACCACAGACTTAATTTCAGATGGGTTTTGCCACACTTCATCACGAAGGTTTGGATCGAAGCTGATGTAACCGCCCGCGGCTTTCATACGTCGGATCGCTTCGAAGGTACTGCTTCGGCTTGGTTCATTAGCCAAAGAGATCGAGCAGACGTGTAGCCACTCGTTTTTCTTAAATTCGGGAATGTCTGCAACAGACATAAACTGGTCGGCACTTGGCTTAACCATAAACGTAAAGCTACGCTCGCCTTGGTCATCAAGATCGACCACCACGGTTGACGTGCGTTGTTCAGGGTCCTTCACCAAACGCTCGGTATTCACACCTTCCTTTTGCAGAGTCACTTCCATAAAAGTGCCAAACGGATCGTTACCCACTCGGCCAAAAAATGCGCTTTTGCCTAAAAGGCGAGAAATCGCTACCGCGACATTAGCAGGCGCACCGCCCGGACATTTCAATAATGTCGCGTCAGTCTCCGGAATGAGGTCGACGACGGCGTCTCCAGTTACCCAAACTTGATTCATCTTTCTTACCTTAAAACTGAAAATCATGACAACCGAAAGCGATGGCAATCGAAAGCAGTAGCAACCAAAAGCAAGGTGACACTTCACGCTGTCATGTAAAAATATAAAAAGGCTAGCTAAGCCAAATCACCTAGCTAGCACCCCAAAGCTTAGGAAATGAAGTGAAAAGGGGGGCTTCACTTCTAGGGAGAAACGTTAAGCTGTTGCTTTAATGTTTTGCTTGCTGCGCTCGCGCAGACCTAAAACAACGGTCAGAGCAAAGGCAGTCACGAACGCGATAATCATACCTACCACGTAGTAGCCAATCTTTTCTGGTGATATTGAGATGATGCCAGGAATACCCGCCGCACCCAGTGCTTGTGCTTTCACATTGAACATCGTGATAAACGCGCTTGAAATCGCAGCGGCACAAACCGCAGCAATGAATGGATAGCGAAGCTTCAAGTTCACACCGAACATTGCAGGTTCAGTAATACCAAGCAAGCCAGTCACACCAGAAGGAATCGCGATACCTTTCATTTTCTTATCTTTACTCATGAAACCAACCGCCAGTGCCGCTGCACCTTGTGACACGTTAGACATCGCCGCGATAGGGAAGATGAACGTACCGCCAGTCGTTGCGATATCCGCAAGCAGCTGAGTTTCAATAGCAATAAAGCTATGGTGCATACCAGTAATAACAAACGGCGCATAAATCAAACCAAACACCGCACCGCCAATGAAGCCAGCACTGTTGTATAACCAATTTAGGCCGTCACCAAGCAGGAAGCCGATATCACGAGTAAATGGACCAACAATCGTGAATGTTAACAAACCAGTTATGAAAATCGCCAATAGCGGCGTTAGCAAGTTATCCAGAACCGAAGGAATAACTTTACGCAGCCCAAGCTCAACTTTCGCTAGAATAAACGCAGAAACAAGAACGGGTAGTACTGAACCTTGATAGCCTACTTTCTCGATTTCGAAACCTAAAATGTTCCAAACCGGAATGCTGCCCGACACTGATGCGCCACCGAAGCCCCAGCCGTTAAGCAAGTCTGGGTGAACCATCAACATACCTAAAGCCGCGCCAAGGTATGGGTTACCACCAAACTTCTTACTCGCTGAAAATGCTAATAAAATAGGTAAGTACACAAAAGGAGCATTAGCAAATGTATTGATCATGTTTGCTAAGTCGGTCAAACCCGGATTAGCGTCGATTAAAGATTTGCCATCAATGAATAAGCCTTGAGCCGTCAATAGGTTGTAGATACCCATCAACAAACCACCAGCAACAATCGCCGGAATGATTGGTACAAAAATATCAGACAGGCCTTTCACCGCGCGTTGCAGGATATTTTGGTTGTCAGCACCTGCAGACGCCACATCGTTGGTCGACATTTCCGTCATTTCAGTCAGCTTAGCCAACTCAGCATAAACTTGGTTTACGATGCCTGAGCCAAAGATGATCTGATATTGACCTGCCACTTTAAACTGGCCCTTAACCCCTTCTAGGTTATCAATCGCCTGTTCATCAATTTTATCTTGGTCTGCAACCGCAAGACGCAGACGAGTCGCGCAGTGTGCGAGTGCGGTGATATTACTTTTACCACCTAATAGAGAAAGCAGCTCTTTTGCTATTTTTGGATAATTCATTACATACCCCATTGGATTATCATTTGAGCTTTTGAATTTTCGGGAACGTTTGCAAAACAAATTTTTGCCTAGAAATAACAAATGATCAAAGATAACTGCTCAATAGTGTGAGAATGATCTTCAAATTATCTCCCTAGGATAAGAAGACAGGGTTAAAATCCCCTAATAACAGGTAAATTTGATGCTCTGTTTGCAAACAATCCCAAAACTAAAATTACAATTGGATAATGAATAATGGCTAGTCTTCATGATGTCGCTCGTCTCGCTGGAGTTTCCAAGTCGACGGTTTCAAGAGTAATCAATGATGAGTATGGCGTAAAAGACGCGACCAAGGTGAAGGTGCGTAAAGCGGTTGAAGAGTGTGGCTATCTCCCAAACCAAGTCGCTAAAGACTTAAAGTCCCAAAAAACCAACCTGGTTGGCGTGATTGTTCCTAGGGTTTCTTCCCATGCCACCTCTCAGGGTGTCGATGGTTTAACCGCCGTCTTAGAGCAAGCGGGCAAGCATGTATTATTAGCGAGCACACACCAAACACACCATAAAGAACTTGAATATATTCAGATATTTAACCAGAGGCGTGTTGAAGGTATCATCCTGTACGCGACCCACCTCGACAACCAATTAGTCAAAGCGATTCAAAGCTCTGCCGTACCCGTGGTATTGGTTGGTCAAGACGGGTCAATGTTTAACATCCCAAGCATTGTGCACGACGACACTCGCGTAGGGTTTGAAGCGGGTAATCGCCTCATAGCGAAAGCTTGTAAGCATATGGGATTCATCGGTGTGCAAGGTGATGATATTGCGGTTGATAAGATGAGATCGGAAGGCTTCGCTCAATCGCTTCAATTTAACGACCTCACACTGCAATTTCACGCCCGTGGCGACTTCACCATAGAATCAGGTTACCAACTGGCGAAGCAGTATCTCAAGGAGCACACCAAGCTCGACGGCCTATTCTGCGCCACTGACCGTATCGCAATCGGTGCGATCAGAGCAATTCAAGAAGCGGGCCTCGTTCCAGGAAAGGATGTCTTGGTACTCGGCGTGGGTGATGATGAACTTGCTTCAGTATGCACACCAACGCTGTCTACGTTTAACTATGCGTTTGATAAAGCGGGAGAAAATGGAGCCAAGCTGCTACTCGACCGTATTGAGAAAAAAGGCTTTGAAATGAGTAAAATGGTGTTGACCTTCACCACTATTGACCGAGAGTCTTGCTAGCGATTTATTTCAGAGATCAGGTTATCCCAAGATAAAAAATGCCAACCTTCGAGTTGAAACGATAAGGTTGGCATTTGGTGATGCGACTATCACATCATGAGTAACACTCTCTATCTAAACGATATATCAAGCAATTAGAACCAAGTTTCCATCTGCAGTGCAAACAGAACCTCGCCGCCCTCTCCCATCGTTGCAGCATCTGCTTCAGTGCTAATCGAGTAACCATTCAGGTCTTCACTCCAATCCACATAGCTCACAGCGAAACGCAGTTCAGGCCTATCAAAGAAACCAGTGCTAGTTGAAAGCTTGAGTGTTGGTGCAACTGTCGCTTTGTAGAAACCGCCGCTCGCTTGCTCTGTCGAGTTGTCTAAATCCATGTATTGCAATGAACCTTCGTAAACCATCTCAAAGTTCTCTGTGAACTCTTGAGCTAATCGAACGTTTAAAGAAGCCCATGTGAACTCGTCATTCTTCTTCAAACGATCTTGGCTATGCTCTGCCATTAATGCAGGTGCTAAGCGCCAGTTGTCGCCAATGCGAGTGACACCGTAGCTAAACAGGCGAACGGCTTTCGCGTCATCCAGTAGATCACCATTTGAACCGATGCCTTTTAGCTCTGCACCTAGGCCACTACCCACTAACATACCCGTTTTAGAGAAGCCTTCGCTCAGACCAAAGAAGTTGTCTCCATGGTACGCAAACATTGCGTGTACACCGCTTTCAGCTGCGCCATTTAGGCGGCTATCGTTGTCTGATGAGGTCATACCGCTCAACATCACTTGCCATTGGCCAATACGGTTATTCATAGTTGCAATGTAGTTTTCTACATCTGTTGACGAGCTATCAATCTCACCAAAATCTCGGCCATAAATAGAGAAATTCGCTTTCCAGTTGTCGCTCATCTGAACGTCATAAACGCCCGCACCAGTACCTGATAAGAAGACAATATCCGAATCGAAAAAGTGAATATCAAAGTTGTCGCGATCGAATCGTTTACCCGCCCAAAACGTTGCTTCAGAAAACGCTTCAGATTCAGAGAACATGCTCAGACGGTTCAGTTCTGAATACACTTGTCGCACATTCAACTGGCTTTCGCTGGCAGTCCACTCGTTATTTGTCTCAGTACTGTCGGCCAACATGATGCGAAACAAAGCACTAGAGCCATCGTCTGCAAATCGCTTATGAATCAAGTTCGCTTCAACGTAATGATCATCTTCAACACCAAGACGTCCAATTGGAGCTCCAATGGCACCCGCCGCTGTCATGTAAGGACCAGTACCTGTCGCGCCGTTTAGGTCGTCGTTGATCAATAACCCAGAGCGAGCATAGCCGTGAAACTCAAACGAAGAAGCCTTTTCATTGGCCTCGGTAGAGACCTGCTCTGTTTGTGCAACCCTTTGTTCTAATTCATTAATACGTTGCTCTAATGCTGCAACGTCTTCACTTGCTAATACCGATGTAGTCATTAGCCCCATTGTTACAGCAACCGCTAAAATGTGTCGTTTCATTCTGATGTTCTCACGTTAATTGTTTTGGATTATTTGCAAACGTTCCCAAAACAATTCGTAAGCACATTTCGGCTTATACTTTTGATGTATAAGCTCTATATCGAAGAAGAAATAGAAATCAGTCGTGTTGATTACTTCACTTTTGTATCTGAGTGGATGATAGATCGATAATTTCGGGAACGTTACCGAAAATGCATAATTCTGATAACTTTGTCACAAGTGAAATTGATTAATGGGCGAAAAATAGTGTATCGCGCACATTGAAGCCTTTATCAAGGTCGTCGATAAGCTAGAGTCAGTTACGAACAAAGCGTGATGAAACACACAATAACCACCACCTTTAACTGATGAATAACTCGATTATCGAAGGTGAACACGGTTTTGTTCGATCTAATAAATGACGATCGAATCATAAAAGGGAAGTTAGAAATGAATCCAGATACTTATGAAAGCTTCCAATAAAAAAGCCAAGTTGAACCTTAGTGATCAACTTGGCTTTAAATGGCTCAATGAATGCTTTCTAGCGCGTTGTAACGTCACAAAAGTAGAGATTATTTAATTGGATAATGTCGCTTTAAAAACGCAATCACATGCGGTACATACTTATCGGTATCAAAAATTGGAGCACTATGACCAACACCCTCCTCGATAAACAGCTGATTCTCAATGCCGTACTTGTCCAAAGCATGTTTGAGGATCTGGCTTTGCGCTAAAGGCACTCGCTTATCCAGTGTTCCATGGAACTGAATGTAAGGCGGAGCATCACTGTTTATATAACTGGTCGTTGAAGCTTGTGCCGCTAGCTCTGGTACTTCACTCGGGATATCACCTAAAAAGCGTGACACCGACGACTTTTTACTGGTTGGTCTGTTCCCTTTATTACCTAGTTCCAGCAGGTCCGTCGGGCCAAAAAAGCTTACAACTCCAGCCACTCGATACTTAGGTTCTGAGTAAAAGCTAATGTCACCGTGCGTATTACTTGCGCCGACCAATCCCGCTAAATGACCACCAGCTGAACGCCCCATCATAACCACGTTATCGGCGGCAAGATTGTACTTGTTAGCATGGTCATGAAGATAGTTAATAGCATCATTAATATCCGCGACTGGTTTTGGGAAAGTTGCTTCGCCACTTAAACGATAATCGACCGCAGCCAACGCATAACCTTCATCCAAAACAGAATTAAGCAACAACGGGTTTTTAGTCGGAATATCGTCTTTAGTGCCACGCTTCCACGCACCGCCATGTACCCAAACGAGCAACGGATATTTTCCATCAACCTTTGCTTCTGTTTTGGGAAGGTAGAGATCAAGCTTGATCTCTCGTGCTTCTACCGTCTTAAACAAGATGTCCTTTTCTACTGTATATACCGCATTAGCATTAGCATTAGCATTAGCATTAGCATTAGCATTAGCAGCCGATAATCCAACAAATGAAAGCATCAGTAATTTTGTTATCTTTTTCATTATGAACCTCTTATCTAGAATGACGCTTCTGCTGCTAACCAGTAACGACGACCATCTTCAACGTAGCCAAACTCTTCGTAATCGGTTTGTTCATCAAATAGGTTGTAGATACCAGCCATCACCTTAAGGTTCTTTTGCACATACCAGTTGGCACCTAAGTCAACATAAGTAATTGATGGCGCTTCGTATTGTGTTCTTGAACTACTCGTTGTCGGTTCTGACTCTTTGCCACGATATGTCACTCGCATCCAAGATTGGACATCATCACGTACTTGCCAATCTGCATTTACGGTAACTAAATGCTCAGGAACTTGTGTTAGTGGCTTACCCTCATCTTCACCAGACTGCTTCTCAGTATGTGTATAGGTATACGTCGAACCGACAGAAATCGCCTCAGTAATGCCTTTGTTTATCGTGTATTCAGCACCGTAAGTAATCGCGTCTTCAATGTTCACGTAGGTAGAATCACAACCACGTCGGCCACAGTTAGTGCTCAGCTCTTTCTTGTCGATCTTGTCTTTAAAGTCACTGTAGAACACGGTGAAGTTCGAGCTTAAATCGGCATCGCCAACAAAGTACACGCCCATTTCACTGTTCACTGACGTCTCGGCTTTTAGATCAGGATTACCGTAAACCGAGCAGTCGCCACCACAACTTTCTTGCGCCCAACCCGCTTCCATCTCAGTTAAGCCTGGTGCTCGATAACCCGTTGAAACACCGCCTTTCACTGTCCAATATGAGTCGACACTCCACACACCATAAACGCGAGGGCTCAGATGAGACTCGAACACGTCATTTTGATCAAATCTGAGGCCAGTTGTTAGAGCAAAAGAATCGGTGATGTACCATTCATCTTCCGCAAACAGTGACCATTGGTTATTTTTGAAGACATGATCTTCTGCAGAATCTGTCAGCTCCTGACGTGTATAGTTGAAGCCGATAGTTAGGTAGTGCGCCTCAGCACAGGCATAGACCATTGTGAGATCAGAGTCAGGTTTTCCACTTCCATTTCTCCGCCTTCATTCTCAACCGTTTCATTGTTGATGTATGAAGTGCCCGAGCCCCAGTCGTAGTTGCCTGAGTGAGATAGGCCCAATGATTGACGATTGTTCACACGCTCAGAATCTGTGGTTTTCGATTTTCCATCCGTCGTCACTCGTTCTTGATCGTGATAGGTGTAATCAAACGAGAAAGTATCGTCATCCGTAGGCGTCAAGTGTAGTGCGCCACGGTAACTCTCTAATGTTTTGCCTCCGTATCCGTAAAGAATCTCATCTTCCTTACGCTCTTGATATAAACCAGAGAAAGAAGCACTCAACAAGCCATCAATAAGAGGGCCCGCTAGATGCACTTGGCTTTGATATGAATTGCCCGAGTCTGAGTTCTCTTGCAGTGTTGTTTCACCACGTACGCTGCCATACCACTCTTGATAATCTTTACGAGTGATAATGTTGATCACACCGCCAATCGCGTCTGAACCGTAAAGCGTCGACATTGGGCTACGCACGACTTCAACTCGCTCAATCGCGCTTAGAGGTGGTAGCCAATCTTGCTCAAAGCCACCACTGCTGTTTTGTTGTGTTTCACGGCCAGACTGCTTGCGTCCATCGACCAAAATCGCCGTGTATTCTGCAGGCATACCACGTATTGAAATGTCTTGGCTCGAACCACCACCTGTCACTATCACACCAGGTACATCACGCAGCGCGTCTGTCAGATCTTTATACGATCGGTTTTCCAGCTGCTCACAAGTAATCACGCTGATCGACGCTGGCGCTTCAGTGACAACCTGCTCATAACCAGCTGCTGTCACAACCATGGTTTCCATAGTCGTCGCTTCAATGGTCAAAGCTTCGGTATCAACTTGATTTACTTGTTCGTTAGCAAAGCCCATCACAGGGAATACAAAACACGCAGCAGCTATAGACTTAGAAAGGGGGGAACGAGTAAACGTTTGAATAGTGTTCATCTTGGCTCTACTTAAATTGAGATTGCATTTAATAATCATTCTCAATTAGAGCGGCGTAAATCATTCGCTTCAAGCATAATGCTATCGCCAAAATAGAATATCGCTATCCGCCAGAGGGATAGTTACCTTCATCTTATGCTTGATATGAAACTGATGATGTTGCGAATAACGGCTCTCAAATCACTCAGATTTCGGTGCTTACTTAACTAGAAGTCACTCTCTTTTAAGAGTACGTATCTTTGCCTACATAGAGGTCTTTGAATATTTCACGTACCCATTCACACATCGGGTCATCATGAAATCGCTTGTGCCAGTACAAATAAACTTCTTGAAAGCTCAAGTGGAGTTCTTCTGGGACTTCTCTGGTGATCAGGCGGGGATCATGACACGCTGCTTCTGCAAAAGGTGTTGGAAGGTGAAAGATGATGTCGGTTTCAGCAGCAATACTTGGCGCCGAGCTGAAGTTACTCAACTGCACAGGTGCAGACAGGCGCTGCTTTTTATTGGCTAAACCGAGTTCTTGGTATTTGTGTTCGAAAGAAAGCCTTTTCTCACCTTGTAGAGAGACTTGGCCAAAATCATATTCCGCCAGCTTTTGTGGGGTCAGAGTTTCATTCGCCAATGGGTGCTCTCGGCTCATCAACAAACGGAACGTGCGCTTCGCCACTGTCATACGATAGATATTTTGCTCAGCAGAAGGCGGCTGATGCGAAGATAAGGCAAAGTGCACATCACCTGCGACCAAGGCTTCGAAATGACGCTTGGGCGCAGAATCTAAACTCACGATCATGTTCGGCGCTTCTTTGCGGATCTTAGCGATCACCTTGGGCATTAAGGTATTAATTTGAGGCAGTAAGCCATAAAATTTCACAGTACTATCAACCTTGCTTGGGTCAAACGACTGCTTATGAACCAACTTTTCCAGGTTAGTAATAACGGTGTTGATATCGTCTTTAATCGACTCTGCTTTTGGGGTCAGCTCATAGCCATACTTCTTACGTACCAGCAGCTCATCATCAAAGAAGGTACGCATTTTTTGTAGCGTACGACTTACCGAAGACTGGCTCATGTTCAGAGACATTGCGGTATTAGAGACGTGTTTTTCTTCGAGTAAATGCTTAAGAACGAAAAGAAGATTCAGGTCAATCTGGGAGAGGTTCATGAGTGCGTCACCAAAATAATGAGGGCATCGTTGAGACAATACGCCGCGCTCAAACCACGGCAATGCATATCAATGATTGGGGTTCAAGATACCGAGTTAACGGCTCTGCGAGCATGATTTAAAGTTCAATAGAAAAACGACTAAATCAAAAAATAGAAATAGAGATCGCTACTTTCTCTTCCCCTGCTCCACCAACTTTTCATTCCATGCCGTATTGCCGTCACGCTTAGTCACGTCATACTCTGAACAGAACTGAGATATGGTCATATTGTTATCGCCAGTGGCAAGCTTGAGAGCCAACTGAACTTGTTGAAGCTTGCTTTGCAGTCGCAAGATTTGACCAGCATTTGGGCTTTTCTCTTTGGCGTATTTTAAAGCCGCATGCTTACGTTCTGCCGCGCCCGCTCGGCGATCTGCTTCTGATAACAGATACTTGAGTTGAGCAACACTCTTGCCTTTCTTGAAGGCAGGATCAAGCAACTCAACGCATTCATCAAACGATGGATCGATAACGTATGGGTCAACTTTATGAGCTTGTTGGCGCATCCATTCGAGTGCGAGTTTTTCATCTGACATAATTACATCTTTACCAAAGAAACAGCCCTATATGGTATCGCTCAATAGCAAACCGCTGCAATAACAAATTGAGTGACTTTACGCCTTTTTACACTGTGCCGATTGACTAATTTAACAATCACAGCTCCAATAGTTGGCTTTAACGCATCACAAACAGCTCTTCGTGGTAGTGCTTTTCAATATCAAATTGATAGGTGTCTAATTCTTTTTTCAGTGATGTAGAGAACAACTCCGGCCCACAGAAATACATCTCGTACTCGTTGAGGTCGCCACATTGATTGACAATTCTTCCGGCGTTTAGCCGCGGTGAGTGCAAGGTATCTATCACGGTCAACTTCACACCAACCGCGTGTGCTAGGTGCCACAACTCATCGATTAATTGCTTATCAACACCGCGAGTACAATAAAACAGTTGAATACGAGGATGATCTCGTTCTGTTTTGAGCGCTTCAAGTGTTGCAAAAAACGACGCTATCCCGACACCACCAGCAATCCAAATTTGTGGCTTGCTTAGGTCAAAATAAAGTCGACCATAGGGTCCTTCAACCGTAACCGCATCGCCCGCTTTCACTCGTTCATATAGGCCATTAGTAAAATCACCCAGCTCTTTGATCAAAAAGCGCAGCTCTGGATCATCACTGCCAGAAACAATGGTAAACGGATGCGGGTCTTCATTACCGAAACGCAAGTACGCAAACTGCCCAGCTTTGTGACCTTGCCAAGATGCCTCCGGTTTTAACACCAGCTCCATCACTTCAGCTTGTGGAAAATAGCGAGTCGAGATAATCGTCGCTGAGTGACGATTACGACGCCCAACCAAGCCCAACAAACTGTAAATCGCTGCGATAGACCCAGCCAAAGCAAATGCCACAGTTAGATAATAAATAGGTTCTCCCCAATACGCTCGTTTAAGCAGGATTACTGAGTGGAAAGCGATAAACAGGTACGCAACCGACATCAGACGGTGCGACAATTTAAACGGTTTGTACTTCACTGCCGCCCATAGTGACGCCACCAGTAAAATGAGCAACAAGTAGAAGCCCCACTCGCCAATACTCTGAGCAATACCGCGTAATTCATTGACCCATAACTCCCATCCAGTCAAAACAGCTTGCGGCCCTGAACCATCGTGTCGAACAGGCTTATCTAACACACCAGACACCACCAATGACTTAGGTATTTGGTACCACAACCAGTGTGTCACACCCAGTGCAACACCACCGATACCGAGCCATTTATGGACTCGATATGCTTTATCCATACCTTTCAGCCAATTCTCAACCATAGGCAAACGCATCGCCAAGATCATTGTGATGGACATTAACACCAGAGACAAAATACCTGAGTACTGAATCATGGCTGAGCGCCATTCAAAGACATCGCTTGAAGCGAATAATTGCGGTTCCATCGCAAACCAAAAGGCTGACATTGTGGCAATCATTGCCCAAATGATATTGCGGACTGTTTTCATTTTTTAACACTCATAAAGACGACATCATTACTTTAGCTCCTGTGATGTAAAGGGACGTCAACGCGCGTAAATCTATGCAAAGGATCTCGTTCATTGTGCTGTAGCAGAGATAAAAGAGACAAACTGCCCACGGCCAATAAGCGCTCTTTGATCGATAAAAGCGGATTCTTCGTACATATAAGTCCGTTAGTGAGCATGCTCGAAGATAACAATAAATGAGAAGAAGAGAAGATATGAAGGACATGACCCTTTCTAAACAAGATATCCAAACAATGGACCCGCGCCACCGCATTCGTTTGGTTAACTCCCTATCTGGATTTAAAAGCGCCAACCTTATTGGCACTTGCGATAAACAAGGGCTAGAAAATCTTGCTGTGGTGAGCTCTGTGGTTCACCTAGGGTCAAATCCCCCCTTGTTTGGCTTCATCGTCCGACCTGCAGAAAGTCGCCGTCATACATTAGAGAACATCCTGGAAACTAAACATTTCACCATCAACAGCATCGGTGCGGGCTTTGTTCAAAAAGCCCATCAAACTTCCGCTCGTTATCCTAAATCAATCTCAGAGTTTAACGCGGTCGGTCTCACGTCCTATTACGATGATGTGTTCCCTGCTCCGTTTGTCTTGGAAAGTCCTCTGAAAATAGGCTTGGCTTTCAAAGAACAAATCACAATTGAAAGTAACCAAACTCAAATGTTGATTGGTGAAGTTGTTACAATTCACGCGCCAAAACGTGCCGTGATGCCGGACGGCTACCTAGATTTAGAAGCGTTAGATTTAGTCACTATTTCTGGGCTAGACAGCTATCATGTCACGCAGAGGCTACATCGTTTAAGCTATGCCAAGCCAAATAAGCCGCTGTTTCCACTGACCCACGAAGGTAGCCCAACCTCATGGGAAGCTTTCGAACACAATCTAACTCATTTTGTTCGGTAATTTACTCACAAAGGTGCTAACTTTCGTTCATAAATACTATTCATAACGGTGTGGTTTAAAGAATAAAGTTCAATGGTCAGCATCCGATAAGAATGCTCCACTTAATTCTCATCTAACATCTTTATTTCCACCGAACACCTTTATTTCCACCTAACCTCTTTCTCCAAGGACCCCTTTGAAGTTAACCCACTTTAAATACAAAACGCGCAAAGGCCCAGACTACCGACATGGCGATCAGGTGTCATTCATGGACATCAAACAGACCTTCGGTATGGGCAGCATTCGTGTGGGCGCTTGGGTAACGAAAGAAGAGAAAGAGCTAGCCGCGAATCTGATATTCGACTCGTTAGCCGACTTGGCTTACATCCTGGCTTTGCCACCAGAAGCAATTGGCCTTCGCGGCACATTAGGCTTAGCTTTCGGAAGTGGCGGAAGAAAAGGCGTACAAGCACACTACGCACCAAATCAAAGAGAGTTAGCCCTTGCTAAGAATGCAGGAGCTGGTGCGCTCGCCCACGAGTTCTGGCATGCATTTGACCACTACATCGCAGAGAAAGCATTTGAGATTGGCGATACCTCCGGCCCTCGTAAGCAAATCTTGTTCGCCAGTGACTGTTGGTTACACGATAGAAAGGTGCGACCTCACCCATTAAACGAGAGTTTGATGTCTGTGTTCGATGCCACACTACTCAGCGACAACAACCTAGATAAACACGACTACGTTGCACGCAGTGTTATTGCCGACAAAGCGACGTCTACCCGCTACTTCTCACTACCCACAGAAATGATGGCGCGTGCCTTTGAAGCTACGATTGAGTCCTGCTCAGATATCGAGAATTCTTACTTAGTCGATGGCACGACCAAACCGGATATGTTCCCTCTCTATCCAGACCTCACGCATCGCAAAGAGATTTATCAAGCGCTGCAAGGTTACTTCGCGCCGTTGGGCCGATCTTTAAGTAAATAGCATTTTGAGTCAGTAACACTCTGCAGATTTACAATGAGTGACATGTACCATAAGTTGATCATGTATAATCTCTGAGATAACATGTACAACAAGCGGAACATGTACAATAGTTAATTCATGAATGATTAACTATTCTGTGTATATTGAAAGATTAAACATATCCAAAAACAACAGGGTAAATAAGTGATGAATATTGTTTCTTTTACTGAGGCAAGAAATAGCCTTAAGTCTGTGCTCGATAGAGTGGTAGACGATTCTGATGTTACGGTAATAACCAGACGAGATTCAGAAGATGCCGTGGTAATGTCTCTTGATCATTTTAATTCAATGCAAGAAACCTTGTACCTAATGAGCTCGCCTAAAAACGCTGAAAGATTGGCTGAATCTATTGCTCAACTCGAAGCCGGAAATACAACCGTTCGAGAATTGAATAATGACGAATGATCGAAAGATTGTATTTACAGATAATGCTTGGGAAGATTACCTATACTGGCAAACCCAAGACAAGAAAACGCTCAAGAAACTAAATAAGTTAATTGAAGCCGCCAAAAGAACGCCCTTTGAAGGGATTGGAAAGCCGGAGCCACTAGTCGGCAACCTGTCTAGCTTTTGGTCAAGACGAATCGATGACAAGAATCGATTAGTGTATAAAGCAGATGACGATAACTTTTATATAATTGCTTGTCGTCACCACTATTAAAAGCAGTAAGCAGCACATAGAAAGGGCAGTAATGATCAGTTGGCCATCTTTGGTAAAACTCGACGGTGATGATGAGCTTATTTACGTCGCATCCGAGAACGATTTTCAGGCAGAATGCTCAGACATGATCCTGGGTGAAGATGATTACCTCATTGATTCAGAGGGTAACAGCTACGCACTTCAATCGATATCAAATCAACTGTCTCTAGCGAAACGGCCTGAGCAATATTCAGTAGAAAGCGTGACCAAGCTGATTCGAAACCACGAGTTTCAAAAAGCTGAAGTGTGCCTGATGAAGATCCACTTCCTAACGATTGAAGAAGCAATTCAGTCGCTGGCTTTTGAGCCACGTTAATAGCTCTCCTGAAAGCTAATAAACGAAACCTGTTAAAACAAAACAGCGCCAATTTAGGCGCTGTTTTCTAGGATGCAATGAGTGGTAATAACCTCAACAACTAAGACGTCGCTTTGTGCGTAATTCCTGACTTATCAACAACCCCTTCAGCAAACTCACCACGCTCAAGTTTTTCGCGTAAAATTGCATGCTGGTCTTCAGTAAAGGTATAACGAGACATAATAAATATACGTACCAAAGCCCCTAAAGCCGGCAGTAAAGCAATACAAAAGAACATGCCATTCAATGCTGTTTCTGTTTGGTCCGCATTTGGAACATAACCAATAGTTGTCAGGATCAGACCTGTTAAACCACCGGCTACCGCAACGGATAATTTACCTGTAAATGTTTGGCCAGAGAAAGTTATCGCTGCTGTACGCTTACCACTATGGTAGTAAGAGTATTCAACGGTATCTGCAATCATCGCTGAAATAAGCGGGTTAGTCATCATAAAGAGCCCCGTTACTACTGCCAGCCACATCATCACCACCGTTGTGTTGTCATAACCTGTTAGATAAAAACCAACACGTGCGATAATTTCCAACACACATAGCGCAATAAAGATATCTCTCTTCTTGAAACGTTTAGTTAGGATTGGCGTCGCTAAACACGCGATAGCACTGACTAAAGTGATAGTACCAATCAATGAAACTAAACCTGCATCGCCCATGTTGTAGGTGAAAAAGAAAATGTATAAACCATTAACTAGATTGAAGAACACATTCATAAAGAATGCAGCCAAGATGAAGAATAATGGCTTGTTTTTACGTACCGCTTGAAAAGTATCTTTCAGTGTTACTTTTTCACAGCTCGCCGTCGAAATACGCTCTTTGGTATTGTAGAAACCGTTCAGCATAAACAGCAGACCTGCCACCATCAATACGATAACAGCAGGTAAGTAACCTTGATCAGCACGACCATCAGCAAAAAATGCGCTTAATTTAGGAAAAATAACTAGCGTTGCGCCAATACCAGCATTAACACCTAACATGGCACACGTTGCTGCTTTGGCACGCTCTTGAGGCTCATCAGTCATCACCGACGACATTGACCAAAATGGCACGTCAGAGATGGTGTAAAGGGTACCCCACAGAATATAAGTGATACCCGCATACATCACTTTAGTCGACATGTCCGCATCGATATTATAGAAGGCAGCGATGGTCACCAATACAATCAAAAACGGAGTAAACAACATGTAGGGACGGAACTTACCGAAGCGAGATTCTAACGTATCCATATAGCCAGCAATCAACGGATCATTAACAGCATCCCACACTCGTGCAATAAGAAATATGGTACTCGCAGCAATCGGCGAAATACCGAGAATATCGGTGTAGAAGTACAAGATGAACGAGCCAACCAAGCCAAAACTAAAGCATTGGCCCACGCCATAACCGAAATAAGAAATCAGCTCTCTATTGTTCAATCTATTTTTTATAGTAGTCATTGTTCACGTCTCGATTGATTTAATTCTAGTTTAGAAGCCGACCTTTTTCTCTAGGCCGGCTAAATGACAGTTATTCCACCTCTGCGAGTGTTTGAATCAACTGTACTTCGCTTGCATCATATGGCTGTCCTTGCTCATCAAGCAGATCGTGGAACCACTGACTGGCATAGTTAACGTCATTGCGTTTAATTTCAGGCCAAGGAAGGTGCGTTTGTGTTTTACCTTTCACTAATCCCCATTGATAGCAGCCAATATTCTTATCTTTAAAAATTGGCAGCTGTTCATGTAAGGAAGATTGTGCATGACGTGCTAACCACTCGGTACACATCATCGGGCGATTGTGCGCTTGCACAACTTTCAGCGCTTCATGGAACAAATCCAACGGAAGATAAGCATGGAAAGTGATAATGTCCGATAGCTCCATCGCTCGGCGATCGGTTGGATGCTCAAAAATAGGCAAACTACGGTCGAGAATACTAGGGCAATGCCATGCACCCACCGTTAGGGGCTGAGTCGGGTTCACATCGCGCGCCCACTCAAACGCTTTTTCCATCAACTCGTGGCTGAACGTCTCCATTTCTTCATCGTAAGCTAGCTCACCATTGGTGGTAAAAATCATACGGTTGGTAGGCTCGTTGTACAGATCCCAAATCGCAATACGCGGGTCGTTTTTATAAGTCGAGATAATGTCACGGATGTAAGTTTCAACGTCACCCCACTGTGACTTATCCATAACAACATTACGACCTGGGCTGGCCGCAGCTTGGCTATTATGCAGGTCAGGGACGGGGGCTTTTTGTTGACCTAGATACGGATGGTCACCGGAGAATCCACAATCATCCATTGGGGTCATCATTACCTTAATCTGGTTTCGTTCACAAATATCTAAGAAATGATCAATGCGCTCATGCAGTCCTTGGCGGTCGACTTGCCACACAATGAAAGGCAAATTGGTACGCAGCGTGTTGTAGCCAACCTCTCTCGCCCAAGCCAACTCTTGTTCCATTATTTCTGGTGAAAATGAGTCTGCTTGCCACATTTCGTTCCAGTTTACAGCCGTCCTTGGTAAGTAATTAAATCCACGTAACCATCCATGTTGTTGTTGCCATTGCCACGCTTTGTCTTCAGACCATCTTTTCATCTTACTCACCTTGAAACTAAATTATTAACTAATAATATTAGCTAATATAATGAGCTGCATTTTTATCGCTACTATCTAAGATTAAAAACGAGTGAGCAATCACAACTATCAAACTGCTCGGACAACTTTTTGTGATCCCCATCTTTAACAGGTGATCGAAAGCTGATAATTAGCTAATATCTTTAGCTAACTAAGTTGAGTTGAAATTTACGATGGCTAAAAAAATCACTATGAGTGACATTGCTGCAGCGGCAGGTGTGTCTCAATCAACGGTATCACTGGTACTTAATGGTTCAACGTCTGTAAAAATTGCAGACACCACAAAAAGTAAAGTGCTCGATACCGCCGAATCACTTGGCTACAAAAATAAGAAAGTCGCTCATGCGCTGGGTCGACCTAATAAAATAGCACTGGTTGTCAACGGGTTATCGAGTTATGACCCTTTTATTGATGCTATAAACTCAGCGCGTGAAGAGGCTTGGGCGAACGACTTTATTTTAGTGATCTTCAATTACAGCCACGATGAAGTGCTAGCGAGCAAAATTGAAGTGGAAATCAACAGCGGAGATTATGCAGGCTTGGTGTACGCATCGAGCATGACTCGTGAACTTGAACAACAACGGGTCAATACGCCTCTGCCAACCGTGCTCCTAAACTGCACAAACGAAAGCAATAGCGATGCACCAAGCATTTTACCTGCCGATATGATCGGTGCTTACAAAGCGGTCTCTCACCTTATCCAACAAGGCTATTGTCGTATTGCTATGCTCACAGGCGAAAACTGGATGCTTGCGAGCCAACAACGCAGTGAAGGCTACCGTCAGGCACTAATTGATGCCGATATTGTCCCGAACAGCAATTACTTAGCAGAGGCCAACTGGTCATTAAAAGAAGCACATCAGCAGACATTAGCTTTGTTTAAGTTAGCTCAACCACCAGAAGCTATCTTTTGTGGCAGTGATTACATGGCGATGGGGTGCTATCAAGCACTGGCTGAACTAGGGCTTAAGATCCCTCAAGATGTCGCGATCGTTGGCTACGATAACCAACAAATCGCATCGGAAAGTTTTCCTGCGTTAACATCCGTTGAATTACCTTACTCAGATATGGGCAAGCTAGCGATTGAGTCCTTAATGGCGCAAATTGAGGCTCAGCCTTTGTTATCCAGTAGACGAAAAGTGGAAGGAGAATTGATTATTCGTACATCCTCAACACCATCGGATAAGGTGGGCACATAGCCCACCAATAGTTAGGGCCTAAAACTTAAACTGATAAACCGTCTGATGTTGATAAAGCTCTCCAGACTTCAGGAGCCCGCGGTTAGGTCCCCATTCTGGCTTATTAGGACCATCTGGAAAATATTGGGTTTCTAAGCAAAGACCATCGTACAACTCATAATTTTTACTCTTACCAGGCGTCCCTGCTAGAAAGTTACCCGAATAAAACTGAATAGCAGGCTTCGTCGTTTTTACCTTCATCACGACTTCTTTTGCAGGTGCAACCAGAACCGCTGCAACCGACTCTCCATCGGTCACTTCAGGCTGAAACACAAAAGCATGATCATAACCACCAGCCATTTTCTGGTCCGACTCAGTCAGAAAATCCCGCCCAATGAGCTTTGCGTTTGAAAAATCAAAACTCGTATCCTCAACCGCCTTTATTTCTCCCGTTGGTATTAAGCCTTGATCTGTTGGTAAATAATGGCCTGAACTCAACTGCAATACATGATCCAAGCTTTTCGAACCAGAAGCCTCACCAGCCAAATTAAAGTAAGCATGATTGGTTAAGTTAACGGGGCAAGTCTTATCAGTATTGGCTTCATAAGAAATAGATACTTGGTTGTCATCCGTTAGAGAATAGGTAACTTTGACACCAAGATTACCCGGATACCCTTGATCACCATCTTTGATATGAAGAGTAAACACTACCTTTTGTGCACTTTGTTCAACAATGCTCCAACGCTTTTTATCAAAGCCCTCTACTCCACCATGTAATGAGTTTTCACCATTATTAACCCCGAGTTGGTAGCGCTTCCCTTCAAGTTCGAATTGGCCTTTAGCGATACGGTTTGCAAAACGTCCAACAATCGCACCAAAATAAGAGCTCTGCTCCATATGTTCAGCCATATTGGGTGAGCGAAGTAACACCTCTCGAGCTACTTCATTCACTGGCATAGAACAACTCAGCCAAGTAGCTCCAATATCCATGAAGGATACACTCATTCCATTGCTGTTCTTGAGGTGGACCAGTTTAGCTAACTGACCATCAAACGATGGAGTGGATGCCATATCTTGCTCTAATTGCTCAAAGTTAGTAATCATTAGTGCCTCTTCGTCTCACAAAAATAGCGTTATATCACCACTACCCCACTTGCAACTAATAATATTAGCTAATATTTTGATCTAAATTGCCTTTTACTTAATTCACATACCTTTTCAAGCGTAAGAAACAAAAACAGCGCCTCAATAGGCGCTGTTTCTCGTTTCTTATCTCGCTAGTCGATTAAGCGACAATTAAGCGATAAAAATCTGTGCCAGAGCGTAGCCTAAACAACATGCGCCCACGACACCGATTAAACCCACCGACATGAATGAGTGGTTGAAGTACCACTTACCAATCTTGGTGGTGCCAGAAACATCGAAGTTTACTGTTGCGATATCTGATGGGTAGTTCGGGATGAAGAAGTAGCCGTAAACCGCTGGCATCAAGCCGATAAGCAGTGCTGGATCTAATCCTAAGCCAAGGCCAACCGGTAGCATCATACGTGCAGTTGCTGCTTGAGAGTTCACCACAACCGATACGATGAATAGCGCTAGTGCGAACGTCCATGGGTAGTTAGTCACCATTTCCACGATGCCAGACTTGAACTGAGGCATTGCGTATTGGAAGTAGGTATCCGACATCCAAGCGATACCGAAGATCGCAATCGCCGCCACCATTCCCGATTTGAATACCACACCGTTTGGCACATCTCGCGGGTCAGTTTTAGTCGCCAGCAAAATGATACCGCCGAAGCAGAGCATCATCATTTGGATGATCACCGACATCTTGATTGGCTTGTCGCCGTCAACGATGGTTCTGATCTCAGGCACCATCGCCACGATAACAATCACGACAATTGAAAGTAGGAAAATCAATACCGCATTACGAGCCGAAGTTGGCAACACTTCATCCAAAGACGTCGCTGTGGTGCTTTCGATACGCTTTTTCCACTCTGGATCCTTTAGACGAGCTTGATATTCAGGATCGTCGTTCAGTTCTTTGCCGCGTTTCAAGCTGTACAAAGAAAGTAAAAACGTACCAAACAGCGTTGCAGGAACCGTCACCATCAAAATAGAAAGCAGAGTAATAGAGTGTTGGATATCAGAAAGTTGCGCGAGGTAATAGACCACAGCAGCAGAAATTGGTGATGCAGTGATAGCCAGTTGAGACGCAACAGACGCAGCCGCCATCGGGCGCTCAGGACGAATACCATTCTTCAACGCAACATCGCCGATGATTGGCATAATTGAGTAAACCGCGTGGCCAGTACCCAATAGGAAAGTCATCGAGTAAGTCACGAACGGTGCTATCAAGGTAACGCGTTTCGGGTTCTTTCTCAGTACCCTTTCCGCCACTTGCAGCATGTATTTCAAACCACCTGCCGCTTCGAGAATCGAAGCACAAGTAACAACGGCGAGGATGATCAGCATCACGGTGACAGGTGGAGACGTTGGTGGCATCTTGAAGACAAACACCTCGATAACCAAACCAATACCAGAAACAACACCTAAGCCAATACCGCCATACCGAGATCCGATATAAAGGACGACTAATAAAAATAGAAACTCAAAATACAACATAAGCAACCCTGCTAAAAATGTGGACTAATGTTATTTTCTCCCTAAGCTCAGCCATTTACTTATTGCTTGGTCACACTATGATTGCAGGCTCCCGGTAATTGTTTTTTATAAGATTATGGTCACGTAAACAGACCTGTAAGTTTATGAAATGTAATAATAAGCCAGACGCACAAGCTAGATTTGTTATGTATAACAGTCATAATTGTTTCTGTTAGATCTGGATGGCCTATAAAACACAAGGCTCATAACTGAACGATATTATTTCAACCACAACCAATCACATTTAAAGTCATGCAGAAGCATATTGCCGAGCCGATTGGATATATTCTTACTGAACGTTGACTCGCCTATCACTAGACACTATGTCAAAATACCCGCCCTCACGATGACAACACATTAAGAACCACGGATATGAATTTTCAAGCTGCTATTTTTGATATGGATGGGCTACTGCTCGACACCGAGCGACTTTGTATGCAGGTTTTTGAAGAAGCATGTCACGCGCAAGGTGTTCCGTTTTTGCAAGATGTCTACCTAGGCATCATTGGTTGTAACGCAAAAACCATCGAACAGATTTTTCGAAATGGTTACGGTGAAGGGTTAGATTACCCAGCGCTGAATAATGAATGGCGCACGCGCTACAGTGCAATTGTTAAAAACCAAGCAATCCCAGTAAAAGACGGCGTGATTGAGCTTCTTGAGTGGCTGAAATCAAACGACATTCCAATCGCGGTGGCGACCTCCACTCAGCTTGATATCGCAAAGAAGAAGCTTGAGCTGGCTGGCCTAGATTCGTACTTCACTTCATTAAGCACAGGCTGCGAAGTGACTCACGGCAAGCCTCACCCAGAGATTTACTTGCTGGCGGCTGAACGCCTAGGTGTTGCGCCTGAAACCTGCCTAGCGTTCGAAGATTCGAACAACGGAATTCGCGCTTCTATGGCAGCGAACATGATCAGCTTCCAAATTCCAGATTTGGTTGAGCCTTGCGAAGAAGTAAAAGCGCTTGGCCACACGATCAGCCCATCGCTGCATCATGTATTGGCGCAGCTGCAACAAGCCGCAGCTTAAAAGCCAATACAACAAATAAAGACCAATATTAAGCCGACTCACAGAGTCGGTTTTTTTGTTGATATACTTTTTATAAAAGATAAAAACTCGCGCTTGAAACTGTTACAGTCGATGTGAATAAATGCTAGATAATAAGCAACATCATTAACGGAGACAGAGACGCGTGAAGGAAAAGTTTGAAGACCAACTGCTTGAGTTTGCACAGCAAGAAATGACACAAGATGCAGCACACGACATCAGCCATATTAAGCGTGTCGTCAAAACCGCAAAAGCTTTGTGCGATCAAGAACAAGCTAAGCTTGAAGTCGTGTTACCTGCTGCTTATCTTCATGATTGCTTCACCTTTCCTAAGAACCACCCAGACAGGGCCCAAAGCTCAACAATGGCAGCAGATAAGGCGATCTCTTTCCTCAAATCTATCGAATACCCTGCGTCCTATCTTGATGAGATCCATCATGCGATTGTCACGCATAGTTACAGCGCTAACATCACACCAGAAACCTTGGAAGCTCAAATCGTCCAAGATGCTGATCGCCTAGATTCTCTCGGTGCAATTGGTATTGCTCGTTGCCTATACGTTGGTCAAAGCTTCGATGCCGAACTCTATAACCACGAAGACCCGTTCGCCAAGCAGCGTGATTTGGATGACAAGCATTACAGTGTCGACCATTTCTACGTGAAACTGTTCAAGCTCGCTGAAACCATGAATACAGAATCCGCCAAATTAGAAGCCAACAAGCGAACCGACTACATGCGCGGTTTTCTTGTTCAATTGGCGACAGAAGCTTAAGCTCCTTTTCATATAGAAATTAGTCCCCATATCATAAAGAATCGCTTTAGTTTGGAACCTTCAATGACCCAAGAAAAATTCGACACCATTTATCAACGTGCGGCTCACCGTAAAGGCGGAGCGGCCGAACTCGAAAAGATTGTCCGTGCGCCCCTTTCACAAGCCGAGTTATCACAAATCACTGATGACCGTTGGCTGGCCGCTTTTACCGAAAAGGTCTTCCAGTGTGGTATTTCGTGGAATGTGGTGAGAAAGAAGTGGCCACAATTTGAAGAAGTATTCTTTGAGTTCGATATTGAAAAGATGCTGATGCTGCCGAATGAGATGTGGGAACAGAAAGCGCAAGACCCGCGCATTATTCGCCACCTCACCAAGGTAATGACCATCCCTGCCAACGCCATGATGATCCACAATGCCAAGCGTGAAGCGGATTCCTTCTCGCAAATGGTTGCCGACTGGCCATCAGAACGTATCACCGAGCTGTGGGATTACCTGAAAAAACACGGCAAGCGATTAGGTGGTAATACTGGAGCCTACACTCTGCGCCAAATGGGTAAAGATACCTTCATCTTGTCATCAGATGTTGAAGCACACCTACGCAGCACAGACGTGGTTGATAGCGGTCGTAACACCAAGCGAGCACAACTGGCAGCGAGTAAAGCCTTCAACGAATGGCAGCAACAGTCAGGTCGTAGCCTGAGCGAAATCAGTCAGATCGTGGCATACAGTTGCGGCGATAATCGAGTATAGCTTTAAACAGAACGCGCATTTAGCTTTAATTACATACACACTTAGCTTCGACCAGATGCGCACTAAGCTTTAAACCAAAACTCACTTTTTAAAAAGTACATAGTTCAATATTGCACCGATTTGTACGAAGCTGAATGTTATAAGTCGTTAACAAATAAGCGTACATCGCACTTTCAGCCAGTGGCATTGTATAGATAAGTGTATACAATGTAAGGTAACACTCACGAATCATGCTCAACCCACCCTACTCGACTAAACAAGGGCCCTTATCTCTATGACAGCTCTCAAAAACTCTGTCTCCAAAGGTATAAATACAAAAGTATCAGGCCAGACTCAAGACGATGTTGTTTACTGCCATATCTTCGACGCGATACTAGAACAAAGGCTGCCACCAGCCACCAAATTAAGCGAAGAAGCCCTCGCAGAAATCTTTGGCGTTAGCCGTACTATTATCCGTCGTGCCTTACTACGACTCTCTTTGGAGCAAGTTGTGGTGATCCGCCCTAACCGAGGAGCTGTGATTGCGGCTCCAACAGTAGACGAAGCCAAACAGATATTTAAAGCACGTGAAGTAATGGAAATTGCTATCACCGAGCTAGCCGTTAAAAACGCGACCAAAGCTCAAATCGAAGAGTGCAGAAAATTGGTCGCGAAAGAGAACAGTGCTTTCGACCAAGGCGATTACGGCTCTGGCCTACGTTTGTCTGGTGAGTTCCACATCAAATTGGCTGAAATGGCAGAGAACGCGCCACTGCTGGCTTTCCAACGCAGCTTGGTATCGCAAACTTCACTGCTGATCGCTCAGTACGAAACGGGCAACCACTCGAACTGTTCTCTAGACGAACACTCAGGCTTACTGGATGCGATAGAGTCAGGCAATGAACAACAAGCCGTAGAGTTGATGCAAGAACACCTAAGCCATATTCGTTCGAAGCTCAACCTAGACAGCAGCACAGCTTCTAGTGATCTGCATGTCGTGTTCTCAGATCTGCTTAAGAGCAAATCATAGTTCTGCTAACTAGATAGCCCAACCTTTTGTTAACAACTTTTCGTTAACAAACAAGAGAGAAGTAAGCCTCAGCGTTTACTTCTCTTTTTTATGCGTAAAGCCCTCTTCCATCGTTAGAAAATCACCACGACTTCCCCTGTTCGCCTTGTTATTACTTGCCTGAATGAGGCTATAAAACTGAATAACACCGATGTACTCGCTTCCTTAAAATCCTACAATTTTTGTATACATCGTTAAAAACGCATTCACACCATTAAACTCATCAAAATTCCATCAACTCTTTATAAAACAAACAAATAGATAATCAAGTAAATTGTATACAATCAAACGCAGAACCTTATTGTTGCATTCTTGTAAATAAATAGTTGACCGCAGGGTCAAGATGAATAATTATTGACCTAGAAGTCAAAAAGAATACACATGGAAATATGTCGATTTACAAGGAGGTCTCTTGATTACTTTTTTGCTCAATCAGGAAATAAGACGTGAAGATAATCTGTCGCCAAATATGACAGTGCTCAACTACCTTCGTACCAAAGTTAATAAAACGGGTACAAAAGAAGGTTGTGGGTCGGGTGACTGTGGTGCATGTACGGTAGTTCTGGGTGAAGTGGTTAATGGACAGCTGCAATACCGCTCGGTGAACTCTTGCCTAACTTTCGTTTCAGCGCTGCATGGCAAGCAACTGATCACAGTAGAAGATCTACAAAACCGAGATCGCTCTTTGCACCCAGTACAGAAGGCGGTGGTAGATTTTCACGGTTCACAGTGTGGTTACTGCACACCGGGCTTCATCATGTCGATGTTTGCACTAGGCAAGAACAAACCCGATGCAAGTAAAGAAGACGTCATGGAATCACTGGCGGGTAACTTATGTCGCTGTACTGGCTACCGACCAATTGTTGATGCTGCGATGTCACTTTCAACAGACCAGCCTTTGATCGACCAATTTGCTGAGCTTGAACGCAACACCATCAAGAAGCTAGAAAGTATTCAAGACACCGAAGCCAACTTACGCCTTGGTCACCTCACCGCTTTTTCCCCGAAAAGCACCGATGAACTGGCCAAGCTTTTTCAAGCGCATCCGAACGCTAAGCTGGTTGCTGGCGGTACGGATTTAGCACTGGAAGTGACGCAATTCCATCGCGAGATTGAAACACTGATCAGCGTGAACCTTGTTGAAGACATGAAGGTATGTGAAGAGACCGACACCGATTTAATCATTGGTGCCAACCTGCCTATCAGTGATTCTTACTCACTACTGAAAAAGCACTACCCAGATTTTGGTGAACTGTTGCATCGCTTTGCTTCACTGCAAGTACGCAACCAAGGCACCATCGGCGGCAATGTAGCCAATGCTTCACCTATCGGTGACACCCCTCCTCTGCTGATTGCCCTGAACGCGAAGATCAAACTTCGTTGCGGTGACGAGTCTCGCACAATGCCGATTGAAGATTACTTCATCAGCTACAAAGTGACAGCGCAGAAAGAGAGTGAGTTCATTGAACAGATCATCATTCCTAAAACAAGCAACGACAGCTTTCGAGCTTACAAACTGTCTAAACGTTTAGACGATGACATCTCTGCGGTGTGTGGTGCGTTTGATATTCAAATCGAAGATGGCAAGGTTTCTTACGCTCGTATCGCCTTCGGTGGTATGGCTGCAACACCTAAGCGCGCGGCGCGTTGTGAAAATACGTTATTAGGTAAACCGTGGACAGACGCTAATATTAAGTTAGCGATGCAGGAACTGTATAACGACTTTGAGCCGCTATCTGATTTCCGTGCAAGCCAAGAATACCGTTCATTGTCGGCGGCCAACATGCTGCGTCGCTACTTCATTGAACGACAGAACAAAAACAACCAAATCGAAACAAGGGTAACGTCTTATGTCTAAATCAAATTCCTCTGGTCACAAGAGCAATGCGATGACCCACGAAGAGATGGTTACCATTGCAAAACAGGACCTAAAAACTGGCGTGGGTAAAAGCGTTAAACACGACAGTGCAGCCAAGCAAGTAACGGGCGAAGCGGTATACATTGATGACCGCCTAGAGTTCCCAAATCAGCTGCATGTATACGCACGCCTGAGCACGCAAGCGCACGCTAACATCACCAAAATAGACCTATCACCGTGTTACGAATTCGAAGGTGTGGCAATTGCTATTCAAGCGAAAGACGTACCGGGTGAACTGGATATTGGTGCAATTCTTCCGGGTGACCCACTGCTTGCTGATGGCAAAGTAGAATACTACGGCCAACCTGTGATTGCCGTGGCAGCTAACGATTTAGAAACGGCACGTAAAGCCGCACACGCTGCAATCATTGAATATGAAGAACTGCCTGCGATTCTTGATGTAAAAGAAGCGCTAGAGAAAGAACACTTCGTCACAGAAAGCCACACGCAACAACGTGGTGATTCAAAAGCGGCGCTGGCAAAAGCAAAACACGTGATCTCTGGTGACCTAGAGATCGGTGGACAAGAACACTTCTACCTAGAAACTCAAATCAGTAGCGTAATGCCAACCGAAGACGGCGGCATGATCGTTTACACCTCGACACAAAACCCGACCGAAGTTCAAAAATTGGTTGCGGAAGTGATTGGCGTACCGATGCACAAAGTCGTGATTGATATGCGTCGTATGGGCGGTGGTTTCGGTGGTAAAGAGACTCAAGCAGCCTCTCCAGCGTGTATGGCCGCGGTTATTGCCCACCTTACAGGCCGACCTACAAAAATGCGTTTGCTACGCAGTGAAGACATGCAGCAAACCGGTAAACGCCACCCATTCTACAATCAATATACGGTCGGTTTTGACGACAACGGTGTGATTCAAGGTGCCGACATTACCGTTGCAGGTAACTGTGGTTACTCACCAGACTTATCAAGTTCTATCGTCGATCGTGCGATGTTCCACTCAGACAACGCCTACTACCTAGGTGATGCAACTGTGGTTGGTCATCGATGCAAAACCAATACCGCATCGAACACCGCTTACCGTGGCTTTGGTGGCCCGCAAGGCATGATGACCATCGAGCACATCATGGACGAGATTGCGCGTTACCTGAAAAAAGATCCTTTGGAAGTACGTAAGGCGAACTACTACGGCGAAGAAGGCCGTAACGTGACCCATTACTACCAAACCGTTGAAGACAACTTTTTACCTGAGATAACCGAACAGCTTGAACGCAGCAGTGACTATCACGCACGTCGTAAAGAAATCGCTGAGTTCAACAAGCAGAGCCCTATCTTGAAGAAAGGCCTTGCTATCACACCGGTGAAATTCGGCATCTCGTTTACTGCGACTTTCTTGAACCAAGCAGGTGCGCTCATCCATATCTACACCGATGGCAGTATTCATTTGAATCACGGTGGTACGGAAATGGGGCAAGGCTTGAACATCAAAGTGGCACAAATCGTTGCACAGGAGTTCCAAGTCGATGTCGAACGTATCCAGATCACCGCTACAAACACAGACAAAGTTCCGAACACATCACCAACCGCAGCCTCATCGGGCGCCGACCTCAACGGTAAGGCCGCGCAAAACGCCGCAATAACCATTAAGCAGCGCCTGATCGACTTCGCTTCTTCGCACTTCAAAGTGTGGCCTGAAGAAGTGGTGTTTAAAAACGGCATGGTGCAGATCCGCGATGAGATCATGACCTTCAACTCATTTGTTGAACTGGCTTGGTTCAACCAAATCTCGCTATCAAGCACTGGCTTCTATCGCACTCCGAAGATCTATTACGATCACGAGAAGGCGCGTGGTCGTCCGTTCTACTACTACGCCTATGGTGCTTCTTGTTCAGAAGTCATCATCGATACCCTGACTGGCGAGAACAAGATTCTGCGTGTCGATATTCTGCATGACGTAGGCGCTTCATTGAACCCGGCGATTGATATCGGCCAAGTCGAAGGTGGCTTTGTACAAGGTGTCGGTTGGTTAACAACGGAAGAGTTGGTGTGGAACCAGCAAGGCCGCTTGATGACCAATGGCCCTGCAAGTTACAAGATCCCTGCGATTGCTGATATGCCAATTGATTTCAGAACGCACCTTTTAGAAAACCGTAACAACCCAGAAGACACCGTCTTCAACTCGAAAGCCGTGGGTGAACCGCCTTTCATGTTGGGTATGTCGGTATGGAGCGCACTGAAAGACGCCATTAGCTATGTCGCCGTCGATGGCGCGATTCCTAAGCTCAACACACCTGCAACGCCAGAGCGTATTTTGATGGCGATTCAGGAAGTCTCTGAAACAGCCCCGACTTCGGTCGATGCTCAATCAGAAACGGCTTAGAGCTGACAGATATGGCATAGGGCGTAATAAACAGCTTAGGAAGCACAGAAGGGATTTAGGAGGACATATGTTTAAGGATAATTGGATTCACGAACTGGCAAAGCTGGAAGAGAGCTACGAACCGTGTGTGATGGTGACGGTTCTTGAAGACAGAGGCTCAGTGCCACGTGATGCGGGCACCAAGATGCTTGTCACTCGTGACCGAATCATCGCTACGATTGGTGGTGGTCACCTTGAACATGTGGCCACTAAAATGGCTCGAGAGATGCTGATTGCCAGTGAAAAGTCGCTCAAAGTGGAACGTTTTAACCTAGGCGCTCGTTTGGGCCAGTGTTGTGGCGGAATGGCAACATTAAGCTTTGAACCGATTGGCACTCAGCAGAATCACCTTGTGCTGTTTGGCGCTGGGCACGTTGCCAAAGCGCTGCTGCACATTGTCGCGACTCTGCCCTTCCGTGTGACCTGGATTGATGAACGTGAAGAAGTGTTCCCTGAAACGCTGCCACACGGTGTTAAAAAGCTTGTCTCAGACGACCCAGTCGGTGAAGTGAAACACATGCAACCAAACAGTTATTACCTTGTGATGACCCACAACCACCAGCTCGATTTTGACCTAACCAAAGCCATTATTGACCGTGAAGACAGCCGTTACTTTGGCATGATCGGCTCGCTTACCAAGCGTAAGAAGTTCGACTTCCGCTTAGAGCAGCGCGGCTACAGCCAAGAACAAATCGAAACCATGCTTTGCCCGATTGGCATTAGCGCCGTGAATGGCAAACATCCTGCCGAAATTGCGGTATCGGTTGCGGGTGAACTGATCGCACACTATCAAGGCCAAGCGCTTGAACAAAAGCGCCCAACCAAACAATATCGAAATCAGGGTTTGACCGATCAACACAGTCAACCAAGCGACGTAGGCGAACCACCATTGGAAGAGAAGATCGCCTAACACAAGTCGCAAAGCTTCAGTGGCCATAACGTCGCTGAAGTCATTAAAAGGAAGTAAACATGACAACGCAACGCAAAGCTTATCGCGCCAGTATTTTACACAGCGTCGCCGACCCAAAAGATGTCGGTATCGATGAGTCTTACGACTATTTTGAAGACGGCGTTTTAGTGGTTGAGAACGGCCATGTCGTCGACTTAGGCCATGCCGATGAGGTATTGGCTCGCCAACCTAAAACACTCGAAGTAAAAGAATACAAAGACAAGCTGATCACCTCTGGCTTTATTGATACGCACATCCACTACCCTCAAACAGGGATGATCGCGTCTTACGGTGAGCAGCTACTAGATTGGTTAGAGAACTACACCTTCCCAGAAGAAAAACGCTTTAAAAACCCAGTCTATGCACACAAAGTAGCGAAGCTATTCCTAGACGAATTAGCAAGCAACGGTACCACCACTGCACTCGTGTTCGGTACCGTGCACAAAGAGTCGGTTAACGTGTTCTTTGAAGAAGCTGAGAAGCGCAACCTACGCATGATCGCAGGTAAGGTATTGATGGATCGCAATGCGCCTGATTACCTCACAGATACACCAGAATCTGGCTACGCAGACTCCAAGGAACTGATTGAGAAATGGCATAACCGCGGCCGACTACTTTATGCTGTGACGCCTCGTTTTGCGCCAACCAGCACACCAGAGCAACTTGCTACTGTCGGTAAACTGCTAGAAGAATATCCAGACGTGTACATGCACACTCACCTTTCTGAAAACGAGAAAGAGATCGAGTGGGTGAAATCGCTGTTCCCAGAGCGCGACAGTTACCTAGATGTCTATGACCATTACGGACTACTTCACAAACGTTCGGTATTTGCCCATGGTATTCACTTGTCTGACTGCGAATGTAAGCGCCTAGCGGATACTGAATCTGCCATCGCCTTCTGCCCAACTTCTAACCTTTTCTTAGGCTCGGGTTTGTTCCGATTACCAGAGATGGAAGAGCACGGCATTCGTGTCGGTGTCGGTACTGATGTAGGCGCAGGCACCAGCTTCTCAATTCTTCAAACCATGAGTGAAGCGTATAAGATCATGCAGTTACAGCATAAGAAGCTGCACCCGGCTAAATCGCTGTTCTTGGCAACACTAGGCGGTGCACGTTCACTGCATCTAGAAGACAAGATTGGTAACTTGGAAGTCGGAAAAGAAGCGGATTTCGTGGTGTTGGATCTACACGCAACTCAGCTGATGCGCTTTAGAATGGAACAAACCACCAAGCTTGAAGAAAAACTTTTTGTATTGATGAGCTTAGGTGACGACAGAACCGTTAGCGAGACTTACATCTACGGCGAAAAAGCTTATGACGTGAATTTCAAAGATTACAAAAAGCTCGTTAGTTAGGCTTAAAACCGAGTAACAATCGCTAGACAGCGACAAGCCGTCGTTAATTAAAAATCCGTCCAGATTTATCTAGCCTTTAAAGACCAGTTGCTGATGCCACTGGTCTTTTTTGTGCTTCATTCAAAGAAATATAAATTAACCGTTCACAAACAACGATCTTCGGTGACGCCAAGTCATTATATTGATAGGTTAATGTTTATACATATCGACTTCATACTTCACTTTAGCATCTCTCTAAAACATTCGTTTCTCAGCTAAATGGAAGCACTCAATCTAGAAAGGAATTCTATGTTCGAACAGGTCGTCAGCATTCTGTTTCCCGTTTTTGCTTTAGCCAGTGCTGGCTTTGCGGTCGGTCGTTGGCTCAAGCCCGATTTCAAACCGATCAATCGCATCAACATGGATGTGTGTATTCCTGCGCTAGTGTTTGCCTCGCTGACCACCATGCCTCTCGACACCGAACAACTGCCACTCATCACCGCCTCTTTGGTCGCGGTGTTGGTGCCCGCTTTATTGATGATACCAATCTGTAAGATCTTTAAGCTCAACTTCAAAGCTTGGGCGCCGCCACATATGTTCCGCAACAGTGGCAACCTGGCCATTCCCCTGTTCACCTATACCTTTGGTGAGAGTGCATTAGCCCCTGCGGTATTGCTGTTTGTGGTATCGGCATGCGTGCACATTAGTGTCGGTTTAGCGCTACTAAGCGAAGGTAATCCGATCAAACAGATCCTCAAGATGCCGATATTCTTAGCCGCAGCATTAGCGATGACGCTCAACCTGTCTGGAATTGCAGTCTGGAATCCAATCTATGAAGCCACATCGCTACTCGGCCAAGCAGCCGTGCCTATCATGCTGCTGTCGTTGGGCTCGCAAATGGTCAACTTGAAGCTAAGCGGACTCAAAGTAGGCTTGTTGTGCACGGCTCAATCACTATTTACTGGCGCCATCGCCTTTACCATCATCTACTTCTTTATCCCGCTGCCTACGCTGCACCTACAAATGATGGTGCTGTTCACCATGTTGCCACCTGCCGTGATGAACTACCTGTTTGCAGAACGCTTCAATGTCGAGCCGCCTAAAGTCGCATCTATGGTGTTGTTCGGCAACTTCCTGAGTGTTGTCACCTTACCTATATTGCTGTCGTTCGCGCTGTCTATGTCGAGCTAATTATTTGCGCACTTATCCAGTTTAAGCTCTGCCGTCACTTTAGTAAGGCGCAGAGCTATTGCGAAACAGACTAAGTAAGGGCTCACATACCAGAAGAGGCTTTCTAGTGGCTGCTTCACCTGTGCTTCTCTGGTTTTTATGTATTGGTTTTTCTGCTTCTCATACTGACTCAGCATACCATCCACCCACACTGCATCGCTTTCAACCAGCGACACGCTCGGCGCAGGAACCGTAAAATCCGATGCGTTCGGTAACAAGGTGAAATCGACATCTTTGAACGTGATTGCCGTATTCAAATACCACAAACACGCTTCGTGGTGCTGAGCGTGACTATCTAAAGATGGCTGACCGGTGCAGGTATCACTTCTTAATTTATCCAAAGAAAACTGCTGAACCGATTCTAAAATCGCAACTGCTCTGGTTTGTTCGGTTTCAACCCAATCACCCGCTACTTTCGCACGAATCTCAGACACTGCACCCAGCATCCCGATACCCGCCAAGAACGGCCATAGATAATCCATAAGCTTCCATTTGCGTCGGCTCAAGTTGAACCCACACCAAATCGGAAGATGAAAAAGGAGCGTTAGCCCAAGCGATAGCAAAACGAAATTCAAAGAGCTAGAGAGCATGAGTTGGCTATCAAAGAAGTTCTTCATAATGAGAGACTTGCCTGTATAACAAAGAGAAATTTGATACTAAATTCGATATTTGAAAGGAGTGTAAGGGGAAAGTAAAAACAGCACAAAAAGTAGTGTAATAAACAATAGAGCGATATTCCTCCCTATATATCTCAGATCAAACCATAAACCAAACACAATAAAACCGGAAGATTCATTAACCCAGTAAATATCAGATCACAAAACAATCAATCAAATCAAATATTTAACTAAATTCTTGACTAAAAATAAGATAGATATAGAGTGCGCGAATAACAACTAAATGCATAAGGAAGCATAATTATGAATGACGCAATTCAACAAGCTCGCATACAAAACAAAATGAAAAATCCTATGATAGCGCTACTGTTAGGTTTTGTAATACCAGGAGGCGCTCAGATGTATGCAGGGAGCGTCATGTGGGGAGTTGTTAACTTAATTCTCATCGTAGTTTGCGCGATCACCGTTATTGCTTCTCCAGTATCATTTATTTTATGGATAGTTTCGCTTTTCCTAGGTTACAAGGGCACCAAAGCTTATAACGATTCAGTTCTTGATAAAGCAGAATCTGCAGAATCATAATCAATAAATGTTGGTAGTCTAACTTCACTAGGCTATCAACATTTAAGTTCCACTCATAGTCAATAACACTGACCACTGCAAGGCCACATCATCAGCAGATGTGGATTACAACATACCAAGTTCAACACCTACGAAGATATCTAGATCGCCCTTAGACACGGCAGATGGAATCGAAGAGGCTCCTACATGCTCAACTCTCGCGTTAGGGATTAGCTTTTTGATGTCACGTTCGTATCGGACAAACAGCTCGTTGCAAGCTGCTTGGTATTGCTCCGCGGGGTAAATTTTCATATATCCTTACTCCGAATCACAAACTATTGAACACACCAATTGCTAACAGAAACAATACGATGCTAATAGCTCCAATATAAGAGATTCTGGTTCGCTCTTTTTCAGTTGGAATCAATGGGGGGAAGCGCCCTAATGTGAATACTTTACAGACTATCCAGCCAGCTCCGTAACCAATGAACTCAATCAATATCGACTGAAACATATACCTAAAGAATGAGCTCAATGCCCTAAAATACGCGACTATCAAGTCTTCCATTTTTTGTCCTAACTAAAGTCAATTTGGACTAAAAATGCCATGGGTAGAGATTCATATCAAGAACCTTATACAGGACTGCGCACGCAATGAATCAGTTTAAACGTAAGTACTTACTATCGACATGCAATGATTCACAGAGTCTTCTTTCTCACCAACAGGCGCAACATAGTGAATTGCAGCTTCGGCATGTTAGACAGCTAACATCGAAGTGTTAGCTGTCACGCATCTGAATACTAGGCTTCAGTCTCGCCTTTTAAGTCCTTTAGAGACTGCAGGTTTTCATTAATTTTGAAGATAACTATCATCAATTCACACCAAATTCTCGCACCTATAGCGCCGCCTAATATCGTAAACGCACCAAGAATAAACTTCTCAAATGTTACGCCTCCATATCCTCCAAACATGGTTGCTAGTCCTGAAACTACAGCGATTAGCAACAACAACCAATATAGGCCAGTAACTAACTTAGGAGTTAACATTGAGTCGAACGAAAAAACTGATTTCATTACTATATTTCCTTATTTTTTATGAAATTTATACTTGGGTATCTAACTAGTTCTTTGTGAATATTCGCAATCAAAAGCTTTGAATTTCAACAAGCTTTCCTTTCAGAACATACACATACCAAACATACAGCCTAAATTTCATGACCAACAACAATTTATATGCAACTAAATATGTCATGTAACGCAAATATCGAACTCACGTCGGTGGGTTCATAAAACTATTAAGGATGCATACTAATAAAGTTTCTAATATGCCTTTGTCCAAAAACAACAAAAAGCCCCGGTTATAGGAACCGGGGAAACAGGGTAGGATGAGTTTGGCGCGTGCCCGTAAACCAAACTCTCCCCAAGCCTCACCTAAGACTCATGCTCTTAGGTAAAGGATGCTGAGTACTTTTATTACAAAGTATGATTATTGAAGCGTAGCGCCTTGCTCTACCCAAGTACCGATGAGTGCGCGTTCTGCATCGGTCATTTGAGTCATGTTGCCAAGCGGCATCACCTTGGTTGTTACGGTTTGAGCAACAATTCTTGGTACGTTGGCTTTAATCTCTTCTGGGGTATCAAACATCACACCGGCTGGCGCAGCAGCAAAAGCGGCGTGGCTCGGGGTTGAGGAGTGACACACAGAACAGCGCTCTTGAATGACTTTGTTGATGGTTTCAAAGCTGACACCTGCGCTAGCCGTTTGCATTGCGTGGTCTGCAGGTACAGCTTGAGAACTAGTCGTCGTTGACGCTGTGTCGTTTCCAGCAAGCTCTTCTGTCGCTGATTCAGTCGCGCTGACTTGCACTTCTTGAACCACAGGTGCTTGCACAACCGGAGTCATCTGTTTTTTCGCGTAAGGTGAAGTCACAAACGCAAGCGTGATCATACCCAATGCCGCTACTGGTACTGTCCATGCAAACTTCTGGCTACCATGACGGGTATTGAAGTAGTGGCGCACCAAGATACTGAAAATCGCTAGCCCAGCAAGGATCAGCCAGTTGTATTCCGAGCCATAAGTGCTTGGGAAGTGGTTACTGATCATGATGAACAGCACTGGCAGGGTCATGTAGTTGTTGTGACGAGAACGCAGTAGACCTTTCGCTGGCAATGCCGGATCCGGTTCGCGCTTCTCTTCAATCGCTTTCACCAAGTTACGTTGTGCAGGCATGATAACGCGGAATACGTTACCCACCATGATGGTACCAATGATTGCACCCACATGAATGTAAGCACCACGGCCACTGAACACTTGAGTTAGGCCGTACGTCGCAGCGACGAGCAGCAAAAACAGCACAACGCCAAGCAACACGGGGGTTTTACCTAATGGTGAGTCACACAGTAAGTCATAGATAAACCAACCGGCAACGAATGAACCAATACCAATCGCGATTGCCGTTGTTGAATCAAGGCCAGAGCCCGGTGCAATCAGGTAAATCTCAGCGTTGAGGTAGTAAACCACACCCAGCAGACACACACCGGTGATCCACGTGAAGTAAGCTTCCCATTTAAACCAGTGCAGGTGCTCTGGCATCTCTGGTGGCGCAAGTTTGTACTTCTCTAGGTGATAAATACCACCGCCGTGAATTGCCCATAAGTCGCCTGAAAGGCCAGTTTTAGGGTTAACTCGGTTAAGGTTGTTCTCTAACCAAACAAAGTAAAATGATGCGCCTATCCACGCAACACCAACAATCATGTGAATCCAGCGAATCGCTAAATTCAACCACTCTGTAATATGCGGATCCATAATAAACTCCTGTATCACAACGCTTTAGCTAAGCGTTGCTCTTCCTTGTTGTCTTCCGTTGGCAAGTCTTCCAAATGCAATGCCACTCTATCGTTCTCGAAATAAACTTCGTCACAGTTATGTCCTTCTCCGCCTCTATCGACGATCAAGAACTGGTCTTGATCGGTGAGGGCGAGCACTGGGTGATGCCACACCCCTTTGTGATAGTTCACTCCTTGACGACCGTTGCTCAAGAAAGCTCGGCTATTGGCTAATGTTGGATCGTCGCCTTTTGGCGCAACAACAATTAAATAGGGTTGACCAAGTAATGGAATGAATGCCTGAGAGCCAAGTGGATGACGCTCTAACATTTTGATAGTCAGTGGGTAGCTCAACGGTGTGGCTTGGAAGATGCTGATGATCGCTTCTCCCTCTTGGTCTTGCACATCCGTTGTCGCTAGCTTGTGGTAGCGACGTGTTGATCCACTGTTGATCATGAAGAAATCACTATTATCGGACTCGATAACATCGCCAAACTCTGCAAAAGCCTGCTTGGTTAACGGTTCGATGGATAAACGACGTATTCCATTACTCATACTCATTTCCTTACCTATTTCGCTTTCGTACCAAACAGACGCAAACGGCTGATACCACCATCTGGGAATATGTTTGCACGTACGTGGGTAATCGCACCAAGGTCGTTTACCTCAGAAATGAATTCGTGAATCTCATGCGCTTGCAGCTTTTGTGCAGGCAACAGTTCACGCCAGAATAGGCTTTGTGTTTCTACTTGGTCGTCGGTACCGCCCTTCACGTAAGCCGCTTGAATTGAACAACTGTCTGGGTAATTACCTTTGAAGTGGGCTGTATCAACAACGATGCGTTCGATGTTACCTGGGTGGCCTAGTGCCACGATAACCCAGTCGTTACCCGGTGTACGACGACGTGCTGTTTCCCAGCCATCACCCATGTTTTCACCGCGGCCTGGGCCTAAGATGTTGGCTTTGTTGCCGTAGTGCTCGTCGCTACATGCGAGTGCTCGGCCACCGTGTTCAACGGCTGCTAGGTCAACTTGTTGCTGAGAATCAATTGCGTCCCAATCCACACTTGGTCGGCCATAAACACGTAAACGCGCGACACCGCCGTCTGGGTAGATGTTCAAACGTAGGTGCGTAAATACTTGGTCACTTTCGATGTCTTCAAGATGATGATGATCACCCTGTAGTGCCATTGAAGGCAGAATTTCTTGCCACTCTGTTGAATCTGTTGGCTCACCTTGTGGTGAATAACACGCGTCGATTGATGCCGAAGGTGGGAAGTTACCTGTGAAGAATGAGGTATCAATATCAACGCCAGCAATGGTGCCAGCTAGGCCAAGGCGAACGACACAGTAGTCGTAACCTTCGCCGCGTTTGCGTCTGCTTTCCCAGCCGTCCATCCACTTGCCGTTGTCGTCATATAAGTCGTCTTTCCACTCTGGCGCTGCGTGGCTGAGTAGACGGCTTTTATCTGCGAAAAAATCGTCGGTTGCGAAGATAGCTTCTGCGCCGAGTTTTTCGTCTGCAAGGTTTATGTACTGTTCAAATTTATGGGTCATGTCCGTGTAATCCTATGAAATTAATCAAGTAATAATAAAATGAGAACTTAGTGGCTTATGTTTTTACAAATCAAACCTTTAACGCACTAAGACTGGGCTGAGATAGCTGTTAACTCCGTTAACTTACATATCCCAGAGACGAAACATCGCGATCTTGTTGATCTCTTGAATCGCCGTAGCAAACTCAGTTTCACTATCATTTCCTAATCGCATCTCGAACGACTCAAGAATTTGGTAACGATTGGCTCCCTTCACCGCCATGATAAAAGGGAAATTGAAGCGACTTTTGTAGCTGTTGTTGTAAGAAGTGAATTTTTCAAATTCTTCGGCGCTGCACTGGTCGATGCCCGCCCCCGCTTGTTCTTTGGTCGACGACTCGGTGAGTTCGCCGTTTACTGCTGCTCTGCCCGCTAAATCTGGGTGAGCATTGATCAAAGCCAACTGTTTGCCTTGGTCGGCATTTAACAAGGTTGATGCCATTTTTAGATGAAGATTCTCGATATGATCATCTTCGGCATTCAAACCTTGGTCATAAACCGCTTCAGCAACCCATGGGCTGTGTTCGTACACATCAGCAAAGTGCGCGACAAAGGTATCGCGGTTCATGGTTGTTGGTTGGCAAGATCGAAATTCAGTCACGTTAAGCCTCCTTGCTGTTCGTTCTAATTTTGTTGTTCGTTGTATGGGTGATGTTGGTGCCAGTGGTTGGCGATATCGATTCGACGACATAGCCACACGCTGTCATGCTGTTTTACGTAATCTAAGAAACGTCTTAATGCAGCAATACGACCGGGACGACCAATAAGACGACAATGCAGCCCAACCGACATCATTTTCGGTGCGGTTTCGCCTTCCATATAAAGGGTGTCAAACGTGTCTTTCAGATATTGGAAGAACTGCTCACCAGAGTTAAAGCCTTGCGCCGTTGAAAAACGCATGTCGTTCACATCAAGTGTATAAGGGATCACCAATTGCGGATGACCAGTCTCGGTGTGCCAATAAGGCAGGTCATCATCATAGGCATCTGAGTCATAAAGAAAACCGCCCTCTTCTGCAACCAAGCGACGCGTATTTGGCCCAGTTCGACCTGTGTACCAACCTTTTGGGCGTTGACCCGTCACTTGTTGGATGATCTCGATCGCTTTAGTCATGTGGTCGCGCTCTTCTGACTCATCAATGTATTGATAGTCGATCCAGCGATAACCGTGGCTACAAATTTCGTGGCCCGCTTCGACCATAGCTTTGGCAACGTCTGGGTGACGCTCAATCGCCATTGCGACAGCAAATACGGTCAGTGGGATTTCATATTCATCGAACAAGCGAAGAACACGCCACACACCCGCACGGCTACCATATTCATAGATGGATTCCATGCTCATGTGACGTTCGCCTTTGATCGGCTGTGCTGACGGGATCTCTGAGAGAAAGGCTTCAGACTCGTCGTCTCCATGTAACAAACAACGCTCACCGCCCTCTTCATAGTTCAATACAAAAGAAACCGCGACGCGCGCATTACCTGGCCATTGAGGGTTGGGAGGGTTAGCTCCGTAACCGATCAAATTTCTTGAATAATCCTTATTCATCCAAGTACTCCTAACATAAGTGGTTGGCTTAGCCGCTCTTTAGCTGGTTCATCAATATGATTCTTCTATTGGTGATTCCGCTATTGGTTATTTCAAAACCGAGTAACCTTACCCCTGTACATTTATTGTATACAATTATTTATCTCAATGTAAAGATTTTGTTATTCAAGTTAAATTTTGTTACTTTTGTAATTTAAAAACAATAACTTAACAAATCACAACCTCACCAAAAAACGATAATCAGGATCTATAAAGCCAGAAAAAAAGACACAATAGTTTACATTTTTCCAACAATTCGCTTTACTAATTGTGTACAGTTCGTACATAGTTAGTGATAACAAAGTGACCAGTTGCACTCTTTTGCAAGGTCGAAACAGACAGATAAACCACGGAACAGAGGAGCGCCAAAAGCGCTATTAAAGGACTATGGGAAGATTAACAACACACGTATTAGACACCACACACGGCTTGCCTGGCGCAGAGATCAAGGTAGAGCTTTATAAGGTAAACGAAGACTCAACAGAAAAGCTGGCGACGGTAATCACTAACTCCGATGGCCGAACCGATGCGCCGATTCTGGCAGGGAATGATTTCCGACCGGGGAAATATCAATTGGTATTCTATGTAGCCGACTACTACAAAAACAAAGGTGTGGAATTGGATGGCGTGCCTTTCCTAGACGATGTGGTTATTCGCTTCGGCTTGGATGATCCCGATGCGCACTACCACGTTCCGCTTTTAGTCTCACCATACAGTTTCTCGACTTATCGGGGCAGTTAGTCCCGTGACCTAGAACTTCGAACTAGGCTCAATCACCAAATATTAAACAGATTCACGTGTACACCCCAAAGGTGTACACCCCAAAGGTGTGCACCCACTAAACACGCTCATATAAAAATACTAACAACGTTATTAGTTAGAAGTTGATGACTAAACAACAGATAACTAAAGAAATAACGGCTAGGAAAAAACCTTAAAACTTAATATTGAAATCTCGCTGTATTCAATAAATGGATCACAACATAAAAGGACTTGCTGACATGAGTGAGAGTAAAACAGAAATACTCAACCAAGATGCGAACAACGGAATTTTAGAGAAGTTTTTTAAAATTAAGGCCCACGGAAGTAGCGTAAAAAATGAGTTAGTCGGTGGTGTCACTACCTTCGCAACCATGGCTTACATCATCTTCGTGAACCCACAAATCATGGCCGCTTCAGGCATGGATTCAGGCGCGGTATTCGTCGCGACCTGTATTGGTGCTGCGATCGGTTGTTTGTTAATGGGGCTATTTGCGAATTGGCCTGTCGGACTTGCGCCGGGCATGGGCTTGAACGCCTTCTTCTCGTTCACAGTAGTAAGCGAAATGGGCTACAGCTGGGAAGTGGCACTGGGTGCGGTGTTTATCTCCGGTATCTTGTTCGTCGGGATGAGCTTTTACAAAGTCCGCCAATGGATCATTGAAAGTATCCCTGTGAGTTTACGTTACTCCATGACTGCGGGCGTTGGTTTGTTCTTAGGTCTAATTGGTCTTAAAACAGCAGGTATCGTCGTCGAAAACCCAGCAACACTGGTATCACTAGGTGACTTCACTAAACCTGAAGCGCTACTGGCCGCTATCGCTTTCCTTATCATCGCTGTTCTTAGTGAGCGTAAAGTATTTGGTGCGGTGTTAATCGGTATTTTGAGTGTAACGCTCGTCGGTATGATGCTTGGCTTAGTGCATTACAACGGCTTCTTCGCGGCTCCACCAAGCTTAGCGCCTACGTTCCTAAAAATGGACATTATGGGCGCTCTCGATGTTTCAATGATCAGCGTTATCTTGGCTTTCCTTTTTGTAAACATGTTCGATACCGCGGGTACTTTGATGGGCGTGGCTGAGCGTGCAAACCTAACTAACCCTGAAACAGGAAAAATTGAAGGCCTAAGCAAAGCGCTTAAAGCCGACAGTATTTCAAGTGTGGCAGGTGCGTGTGTGGGTTGTCCGCCAGTAACCAGTTATGTAGAAAGTGCAGCAGGCGTTGCAGCAGGCGCACGAACAGGCCTATCAGCGATTGTGGTTGGCGTGTTGTTCTTAGCAGCGATTTTCCTATCGCCACTTGCAGGCATGATCCCCGCTTACGCTACCTCTGGCGCGTTAATTTACGTAGCGTTCGTGATGATGAGCAGCATGCAGCACGTGGATTGGAAAGACTTCACCAACGGTGCTCCCGCAGCCATTACAGCGTTAATGATGCCTCTGACCTTCTCTATCGCGAATGGTATCGCATTGGGTTTCATTACCTACACAGTGCTTAAGTTGGCGACAGGTAAAACCAAAGATGTGTCTATCTCGATGTACTTCCTAGCGGCTATCTTCATCGCCAAGCTAGTGTTCATCGGTTAACCCTAAAGCTCCTGAGCAGTCATTTCTTGATTGCTCACAACGTTGCTTGGCTGGTTCGCAAGCCAAGCAACAACATGATTTTTAAGAAAGCTAATTGCATTGATGACGAGAGAGCAGAAACCCTACCGATTCAGTGCACTTTTTTATGACCCTACGCAGTTTGTAGAAGTCATTATTTGACCGCCAATCGCCTGTAAACGGAAACGCAGGCAGAGGAATATCAAATGAAACTTCTGTACACCCTTAATGAAAGACCGCCCCATGGGCTAACCCTTCTACTTGCTTTACAACACATGCTCGCCTCGATTGGTGGCATCGTCGCTGTCCCGCTTATTGTCGGTGCTTCTATCGGCCTACCTAACACAGAGATCGTTTCACTGATCAATGCGGCGCTATTGGCTTCTGGTATTGTGACCGTCGCTCAATGTCTTGGTTTCGGCCCTGTCGGTATTCGATTGCCCGTGGTGATGGGTTCGAGCTTTGCCTTTTTGGGCGTCGCCATTTCAATCGGCAACGAAGGCGGTGTCGCCGCAATCATGGGCTCAGCGCTTATCGGCTCGTTCGTGGTGATTGGTGCCAGCTTCTATATGGACAAGGTTCGGAAACTATTCCCAACCGTGGTAAGTGGTGTAGTGGTTACCTTAATCGGCTTAACCATTTTACCGGTTGCCATGAACTGGGTCGGAGACTCTCCTGCCAACACAGAACAATTCGCCACACTACCTAAACTGTTTCTAGCCCTTGTATCGCTAGGCATCGTGGTCGGCGTATCGGTTTACTGTAAAGGCGCGGTTGCCGCTTCGGCCATCGTGATTGGTTTAGCGGGCGGCTACATTGTGGCGCTGTCACTCGGCATGGTCGACCTTGAGCAAATCAGCTCTGCCGCTTGGGTTGGCGGACCTGAGCCCTTCAAATATGGCTTTACCTTTTCTGCGAGTGCCATCATCAGTATGAGCTTGGTGTACATAGTGGTTATCGCCGAAGCTACGGGTGATTTCATGGCATTAGGCAACAACTGCCAAACCCAAGTCAGCGGTAAAGACTTAAAACGTGGGCTGCTAGGCGATGGACTTGGTAGTACCTTATCTTCGATTTTAACGGCAATGCCACTGGCATCGTTCAGTCAAAACGTCGGCATTGTAGGTATCACAGGTGTAGCAAGTCGCTATGTAGTGGCTGCAACAGGTGGCTTGCTGATTTTAGGTGGATTATTCCCGAAATTGGCCGCTATTGCCGTCACGATTCCGAAACCCGTATTAGGCGGCGTCGGCTTTGTGATGTTCGGAATGATTGCTTACGCGGGTATCCGCATGTTGATCAAGGCCGCAGACACCAAGCGAAATGCCTTGGTAATCTGTGTGGGTTTGGCGTCTGGCTTGGCCGTAACTTTCGAGCCAAGATTGCTGCAACACTTGCCGCATGATCTAGCGAACTTTCTTCATTCTGGCATTACAACAGGCACCATCATGACGGTTGTTCTAAACCTTGTGTTGCCGAAATCTTCACGAGCAGAAGAGCAAGAAGCACTGGCCGAAAGCCAAGCGCAAGTTGAGCTAGAAATGAAAGAGCAAGCTGAAGAAGAACGACACTCAGACGAGCAATTAGAGATTCAACAAGCAAGTACAGAAGCAGACGTTCAAGCGGCATCAGATAACCCTGAGCCCAAAGTGAACTAACTGATTCACTGATTCACTGATTCACTGATTCACTGATTAGCGTAAAACCGATTTCCGTAGGATCAGGGCTGATTAGAGCATTAAACGTTTTAACGCCCTGATTCGAATTTATCTTTCACTACAAATACCAATAAAGACCCTCTTCCCTGAAAAGGCTGAGATGGCTAAGGACTACTATGAATGGAAACCATCTGGATTAAGAATCCTCTCGCAATCTACACCGGCTCACTGGCTGATGCAGAAGGCGGAATTGTCATTAAAGGTAATACAATCATTGAGCTGGTTGGCAAACACAAAGAACCGACCTTACCCGTAGATTACAGCGTCGACGCCTCTCGTCATGTTGTGACTCCTGGGCTTATCAATGCGCACCACCACTTCTATCAAACCTTAACTCGTGCCTACCCCGGCGCACTCAATAAAGAACTCTTCCATTGGCTACAAAGCCTCTACCCAGTTTGGGCCAACCTCGATTCGGAGATGATGAGCCTCGCAACAGAGCTTGCTCTGGTTGAGCTGATGATGTCGGGCTGTACCACTGCTTCCGATCACCATTACTTGCTACCAGACGGGCTTGAGCACGCTATTGATTTGCAAGTCGAGGCCGCAGAGAAACTGGGCGTTAGAGCGATATTTACCCGAGGTTCCATGAGCCTAGGGGAAGATGAGGGTGGATTGCCACCAAGACACACCATTCAAACCGAACAAACCATCATTGATGACAGCCAGCGCTTGATTCGTGATTACCACCAGCGTGATGAAGGGGCGATGATTCAAATCGCGCTCGCGCCTTGTTCGCCGTTCTCAGTCACTACCGACCTGATGAAAGAGACCGCCAAGATCAGTGAGCGTGAAAACGTCATGATGCACACGCACCTATGCGAAACGCTCGATGAAGAAGACTTCTGTATAGAGAAGTTTGGCTTGCGCCCAGTTGATTACCTAGAAGATGTGGGTTGGCTGAACGAGCGCACTTGGCTCGCTCATGGTATTCACTTCAATCCAGAAGAGATCAAACGTTTGGGTAAAGCAGGCATTGGTATCAGTCACTGCCCAACTTCCAATATGATGTTGGCTTCCGGTATTTGTAAAAACAACGATCTAGAAGCAGCAGGCGTAAAAGTCGGGCTAGGTGTGGATGGTTCGGCCTCAAACGACGGCTCTAATATGATTGCCGAAGTGCGCATGGCGATGTATCTACAACGCCTGCAATATGGTTCCGCCAACGTTTCACACTTTGATGCATTGCGCTGGGCGACATCCGGTTCTGCCGCGGCAATGGGCAGAACCGACATTGGTACACTAGAGGTTGGCAAACAAGCCGATATCGCGATGTTCAAGCTCGATGATATTCGTTTTTCTGGCAGCCACGACCCACTGGCCGCATTACTACTTTGTGGTGCTCAACAAGCGGATAAAGTGATGGTTGCAGGTAAGTGGCGAGTGAACGATGGCGCTGTGATTGGCGTAGACATGGAACAACTAATGCACCGCCACCATGCAGCTGCAATGAAGCTAGGTAAACTGGCGATGAATAATTAAATACTCTCTAACTAGAAAAGCGAAAAAAGGCCGACGTGATGTCGGCCTTGTTCATTCAGTTCGATTTTTAGAAACCGATTTACATCTTAATCCATCAAGCTCTTCGACTTAATCGCCTTCTTAGAAAGCTCTTTGGCAAAGGCTTTGATATCTGTTTCAAACTCATCGACGCTTTGGCGGATTTCATCCAGTTGAACGGTTTGCATTACACGGTTTTCCATTACGATTTGGCCGTTCACAATCGTCGTGTCGATGTTGCTTGGGTTCGCTTGGTAAACCAAGGTCGCGTAAGGGTCGTAATTTGGCATCATGTTCGCTGATGTTGTCTCTACAATCACGATGTCTGCCTTCTTACCCGCTTCAAGAGAACCGATTTGATCTTCCATGTGTAGGGCTTTCGCGCCACCTAATGTCGCCATCTCGATAACTTGCTCAGGAATCATGATAGTGCGGTCAGAATGCTTTAAACGTTGCATGTTCGCTGCGTAGCTTAATGTGCGCATGATATCGACTTGGTTAGAGCTCATTGGGCCATCTGTTCCTAAGCCTACTCGCATGTCAGCACGGTACATATCCCATGCTGGTGCGATGCCAGTTGCACCTTTAGCGTTCGCCATTGGGTTGTATGAGATCCCTGCGTCAGCTTGCTTTAGAAGCTTTTGATCGTTCTCCGAAAGATGGATACCGTGAGCAATGACTACGCGCTCGTCCAGCACACCAATTTCATCCATGTATTCGACTGGCGATGTTGCCTTAGTTTCATCTTTGATGCGTTTCTCTTCATTTGGGAATTCAGCAACGTGAATCAGCACCGGCACATCGTATTGAGCAGACAGCTTGTTGATTTCTTGCAGCTTATCTTTGCTCACGGTGTACACCGCGTGTGGTGCATAAGCGGGAGTGATTAACTCATCGTTTTTGTACTGCTCGATAAAACCTTTGGCATATTCAATTCCACCATAAGGTTCTTTGGCATCGACCACTGGGAACTTAATCACGGTTTCGCCCAGCACAGCACGCAAACCAACTTCTTTGGTTGCCTTGGCCATTTCGTCCATGTGGTAATACATATCGGCATAAGTGGTTACACCGCTTTGAGCCAATTCGATAGAGCCTAGCTTGGTCGCGTTGTAAATCAATTCACGGCTTAGTTTTTCTGCTTCAAGTGGGAAGAAGTAAGCGAACAGACGATTCGAGATGCCCTCTTCCCCTAAGCCACGAAACGCTATCATAGGTAAATGGTTGTGTGCGTTCACCATGCCCGGCATAACGATTCCATCTTGGGCATCAATCACTTTTTCTGCGCGATATTGAGTCATTAAATCCTCGGTACCGACTGCGATGATCTGGTCGTTTTTCACTACAACAACACCATCTTCAATCACATCCATTTCTGAATTGATGGTGAGAACCTGTCCGTTGGTGATGATCAGATCAGCGTTGTATGTTTGCGTCGCGACCGTTGAACCGCAACCTGCAAGCAGAACTGCGCTGATGGTGCATGCCAAGCTTTTAAGCGTCATTGCTAAACCTTAATGTTGTGCGTGTAATATTGTTAGCGGCTTCATCTATAAGTTTCCAGCTTTTCGCTTTTCGCTTTTCGCTTTTCGCTTTTCAGAAGAGTAAGTGCCGCCAATTTTCGCGATACTATAACCTGTCATTTAAATAAAATGGCATACCTAATCGAACCGAATTCAAGATAAATGAGTTATTGCACAACAGGTCACAAAAGAGGTTCTGTGCTTATAGTCACTCACACACCTAGATAAACGTTCAAACAACATTAGCTTTTCACACCACAGCCTTTAATCACTAACTGTGTGATGAACTGAGCGGCATCGGCATAGTCTTTATCATCGAGTTGGTCCTTCTGCATCACGCTGCAAATCTGCCAGCCAAAATCGGCGTAGGTTTGAGTTGCCGCCCAGATGGTAAACATCAGGTGATGAGCGGGAACATCGTCCATTAGGCCCTGCGCCGACCATGTCGAGAACTTATCAAGAATCATCTGGGATTGCTTATACAGCTCGTCACCAATCTCTTTCGGCAATACTTTAGCGCCAGACATCACTTCATTGGCAAATACCTTAGAGGCATGTGGATGATCGCGAGAAATGATCAGCTTGGTTTGAATATATTGAGACAAGGCTTCAACAGGATCGCTGAGCTCTTCAATCGGACGAGACGCTTCTAGTAAAGGCTGAGTGACGGTTTCAAGCACAGCGTTGTAGAGCTTATCTTTTGAGCTGAAATAATAGAATACGTTAGGCTTGGGAATGTCGGCCGCTTTCGCGATATCGGCCATTTTTGTTGCAGCATAACCATGAGTGGCGAATTGTTCACACGCGACTTCGATGATTAAATCTTGATTCTTTTGTCTGATCCTAGACATATTGCATCCTTTACAGCTCGTTACTAAAATCATAGTAATCAACGTGCTTCATTAGTCCAGAAGATAATTTCAGAACTCAAGGTCACCGCATTGATAACAATAAAATGGCCGCTCTATTTGTTAAGAAGCGACCATTCCATACTGTGTTTTTGAACTGTTCAAATTAAAGAATCAATATCGCGCGGAAGTCATTCACATTGGTCAGCGTCGGCCCCGTGGTAAGAAGCACATCGACTTGTTCGAAGAAATCGTAACTGTTATTCGCATCGAGGTAATCTTGCGCTTTAAGCGACAGGCTCGAACCTTGTTGCCATGTTTGAGGTGTGATCCACGCGCCCGCATTGTCTTCCACGCCATCAATCCCGTCGGTATCAGCAGCCAATGCAAATATGTTGTCTTGGCCTTTGAGCTCGTTATATAGGCTCAACAAGAACTCACAATTACGCCCACCGCGACCCTTGCCTTTAACGGTTACTGTGGTTTCGCCACCGGAAAGTATCACGCAAGGCGTCTCAAATGGGTGCTTATGATTGGCGACTTGCTTAGCCAGCGCAGCGTGAACTTTCGCGACATCTCGCGCTTCTCCCTCTATACAATCACTCAACACATAAGCAGGAATACCCAATCCTTCAGCCTCTGCCGCAGCAGATTCCAATGCCGACATCGGGGTGGCGATAATATGGTGCTCGGCGTTTTTCCAACATACGTCATCTGGCTTTACGGTTTCTGACTCTGGATTATTTAACCATTCAAATGCCGTGCGTGGTGTTTCTATTTGGTAACGCTCTAAAATTGCCATCGCATCAAAACGCGTGGTGGTGTCGGGTACGGTTGGGCCAGAGGCAATCACACTAATGCCATCGCCCGGCACATCTGAAATCGCCAAAGATACGACTCTTGCTGGGTAAGCAGCCTTTGCTAGTCGCCCACCTTTAATCGAAGATAAATGCTTGCGAACACAGTTCATCTCATCAATGGCAGCGCCTGACTTGAGCAACGCCTTATTGATTTGTTGCTTCTCTGCTAGGCTGATGTCACCACCGGGCAAACTTAGCAAAGCAGAGCCACCGCCTGACAGTAGGCAAATAACCGTGTCGTCAGCACTCAAACCACTCACCAATTGCAGCATACGTTGGCTTACCTCTAAGCCCATCGCATCTGGTACTGGATGCGCCGCTTCAATCACCTCAATGTGTTCGCAAGGTGCGGTGTGCTCATAACGAGTCACCACTAAGCCTTCAAGATCACGCAGTGCGAGATCTTGCTGTTTCTTTGCCTGCCAAACCGCTTCAAGCTCTGCGGCCATCGACGCGGCTGCTTTTCCTGCTCCTATCACCACAGTACGCCCGGCTTGATTAGCAGAGCGATAAAAAATGTCTTGAGGAAGAAAAGGTTCGATGTGATTTTTAGGTAGCGCCTGATTAACAGCACTTGAGAAAAGGGTTTGTAGAAACTGCTTAGCATCAATGTCCATCAGCCACTCCTTAGTTGACGGAGAAAAAAAGAACCCCGATACAAGGCCAAAGGGTGCCTGCTAAGATCAAGTTGGAAAGGAACAACTTCAACCTCTGCCTCGTATCAGGAACGCGTATAAAAGGAGACGAAACTACGCGATTTATAAACAAACTGTTGGGCTACGAATCGATAGCAGCCTTAATTAATTAGCGAATCGAGTGGTCAGAACGTTTCTCAATCGCTTGGATAAGCGCAGAGTGGTCCCAACCTTCACCGCCCATTTCGGCACACTCGCCAAACAGCTCTTGTGCATTTGCCGTGTTCGGTAGCGCAACCCCTAGCTCTTGTGCGCCCGTTAGCGCTAAGTTGAGGTCTTTTTGGTGAAGCGAGATTCTAAAGCCTGGATCAAAGGTACCTTCAACCATACGCTCGCCATGCACTTCCAATATCTTAGAGTTAGCAAAGCCACCTAATAGCGCCTGACGTACGCGTGCTGGATCGGCACCGGCTTTCGAAGCAAATACGAGCGCCTCAGACACGGCTTCGATATTCAGAGCAACGATGATTTGATTTGCGACCTTACAGGTTTGACCTGCACCGTTATCACCCACCAGCGTGATGTTCTTACCCATGATTTCAAATAGAGGTCGCGCTTTATCGAAGGCATCTTGCTCGCCGCCCACCATGATAGTCAGCGCTGCATTGATCGCGCCCACTTCACCACCTGATACCGGTGCATCAAGGTATGAAGCACCACCTTCATTGATTCGCGCTGCAATTGCTTTGGTCGCGATTGGCGAGATCGAACTCATGTCGATAACCAGTTTCCCCGTTGCGCCACCCGCCGTTAGGCCTTTCTCGACGCCGTTGTCACCAAACAGGACATCTTCAACTTGTGGTGTATTCGGCACCATTAAGATAACGATATCTGCTGCTTCAGCCGCTTCCGCTGGTGAATGACAGACCGTTGCGCCCGCTGCCACAAGGTCGGCAGGTGCTGCATTAAAGTGATCCGACAGAATCAAATCGTGACCTGCTTTTTGAAGGTTACTCGCCATAGGTTTACCCATGATGCCAGTTCCGATAAATGCAATTTTAGACATGTTGTTCTCCTTAACGTTTGAGGGTTACCAGACTCAATTAACGATACTGGTGCAGCCAACCAAGGCCTTCTGTCGTTGTTGTTTTTGGCTTGTATTCGCAGCCAACCCAGCCTTGATAGGCAAGCTCATCAAGATAATTGAGCACGAATGGGTAGTTGATTTCGCCAGTACCCGGTTCGTGTCGGCCTGGATTATCCGCCAGTTGCACGTGTGCGATTTGGCCAATATTTTGTTGCATGGTCGGCGTAAGATCGCCTTCCATAATTTGCATGTGATAAATATCGTATTGGATAGAAAGGTTATCGCTCCCTACCTCTTTAATGATCGCTTTGGCTTGCTCAGTCGTGTTCAAGAAGAAGCCCGGAATATCGCGTGTATTGATCGCTTCTATCACTAAGCTGATGCCTTCTGCTGCTAGCGCGTTTGCCGCGTAATGCAGGTTAATCACAAACGCCGATTGCGCATCTTGCTGGGTCACACCTTGCGGAACAATCCCGGCTAAGCAATTCACTTGAGTACAGCCGAGCGCTTTTGCGTAAGCGATGGCTTTAGGTACACCCGCTTGAAACTCTTCAACTCGTGCTGGGTCTACCGCGATACCACGATCACCAGCATCCCAATCACCCGCAGGCAAGTTAAATAGCACTTGCTCTAGGTTATTAGCGTCGAGCTTTGCTTTGATTGCCTGAGCATCAAAAGCGTAAGGGAAAAGATATTCTACGCCCTGAAAGCCCGCTTCTGCGGCAGCTTCAAAGCGGTCCATAAAATCAACTTCCGTGAATAACATTGACAAGTTTGCTGCAAATTTTGCCATGACTCTGTCCTTATTCTTTATTTGGTGAAACTATGACTGTTTAGTGAAGCAACGGTTATTTGGTGGAGCTACGGTTGCTTAGTAAGCCTCGCTCTATTGGAGACTTTCTGTAGATCTAAACCTCAACTCTACGGATACACATTACTTAATGATTACTTGTACGCTAACGCTGTTGGGGCATCGCCGCGGCTTTCGGCAAGTGGCTCAAATTCGTTGATGGCATTGATCTCTACGCCCATCGCAATGTTGGTTACTCGCTCAAGAATCAGCTCAACGACCACTGGCACCTTGTGCTTGTTCATCAGCTCTTTGGCTTGCTCAAACGCTGCCGCAATTTGCTCTGGTTCACGAACTCGAATTGCCTTACAACCTAGGCCTTCAACAACGGCAACATGGTCAACACCGTAGCCTTCAAGCTCTGGTGCATTCTGGTTATCGAACGCCAGTTGTACACAATAGTCGATATCAAATTGGCGCTGTGCTTGGCGAATCAAACCTAGATACGAGTTGTTCACCAACACATGAATGTATGGCAGATTGAATTGCGCGCCGACGGCCAGTTCTTCAATCATGAATTGGAAATCATAGTCACCAGAGATAGCGACAATGTCGCGATTTGGATCGGCCGCTCGTACACCCAATGCGGCTGGTGTTGTCCAACCCAATGGGCCAGCTTGACCACAGTTGATCCAATTACGCGGCTTATAAACATGTAGGAACTGAGCGGCAGCAATTTGCGACAAACCAATGGTGCTCACATAACAAGTGTCACGACCAAATGCCTTGTTCATCTCTTCATAAACACGCATCGGTTTCATTGGCGCTTCATCGAAATTGGTTTTACGCAGCATGGTCGACTTGCGTTCCTGACACTCACTTGCCCATGCATTTCGGTTCAGCAGTTTGCCAGCGTCACGCCACTCTTGTGCCACTTCAACCATTAGCTCTAGCGCTGCCTTGGCATCAGAGACTATGCCTAAATCTGGGCAGAACACGCGGCCGATTTGGGTTGGTTCAATATCAACGTGAACAAACTTTCGGCCTTCAGTGTAAACATCGACAGAGCCGGTATGACGGTTTGCCCATCGGTTACCGACACCAAACACAAAGTCAGAGTTGAGCATGGTTTCGTTGCCGTAACGGTGAGACGTTTGTAGCCCTACCATGCCTGCCATTAATTCATGATCATCTGGGATCGAGCCCCAACCCATCAAGGTTGGAATCACAGGAACTCCAGTGATCTCGGCAAACTGTTGCAACAATTCAGACGCACCAGCATTAATCACGCCACCGCCCGATACAATCAGCGGTTTCTCCGATTGAGACATCATGGTTAATGCTTTCTCAACCTGCGCGCGAGTTGCTTGCGGTTTGTAAGGTTCTAGCGGTTCATAGGTATCGATATCAAACTCAATCTCAGCCAGCTGAACATCAATCGGTAGATCTATCAGGATTGGCCCCGGGCGACCCGAACGCATCAAATGAAAGGCTTTTTGAAATGCGCGTGGCACTTGTGCAGGTTCCAGCACCGTGGTTGCCCATTTAGTGACTGGTTTAGCGATAGATTCAATGTCGACCGCTTGGAAATCTTCTTTATGAAGACGAGCACGGGGCGCTTGGCCTGTGATACATAGAATTGGAATCGAATCAGCAGACGCAGAATAAAGACCCGTGATCATGTCCGTTCCCGCAGGACCAGAAGTACCAATACACACACCTATATTGCCTTGATTGGTACGTGTGTACCCTTCAGCCATATGGGATGCACCCTCTACGTGACGAGCTAAGACGTGGTCGATTCCTCCGAGCTTTTTCATAGCCGCATACATAGGGTTTATTGCTGCGCCGGGAACACCAAATGCGATGTCTACACCTTCACGTTTAAGCACTTCTACCGCTGCATCAATCGCTTTCATAATTGCCATTCGAACCTCCAGTTCAGATTGTATACAATTAAACTAACTTTTGTGTACTATGAACCATCCTCGCTATTTATCAACCCCAGAATGAAACAATTTTGTTACATCAACCCATCACATTAAGTACGCACTCATCCTGAAAAGCTTACAATTCATTGCTTTACATAAAATATCTTTACGTAAAAATAAATTACAAAAAGACCAAATGATAAATAAATGTTAAATACCGTTTGCTTGTTTACAATTTCTACAATATAAATATCCTTAAAAAGAGCATTTTGTATACAAAGTTACATCGTATTGTTCAAAGGAGACAACAATGATGAATGACGTAAAAGAGAGAGAAGAAGTACAGTGTATGCAGGTACTCGGGAATATGGACAACTCCGAGTACAAAGAGATCTTGTCTAAAGATGCATTAAAGTTCTTAGAAGCCCTTGTTAATAAGTTTGGAGATCGCCGTCATACCCTGCTAAATGACCGCGACATAAAACAAGCTCAATATGACAACGGCGAGTTACCCAATTTCAGAAAGGACACCATCTCCATTCGTCAGAATAAAGAGTGGAAGGTAGCAACACCGCCACCAGAGCTACTGGATCGCCGCGTAGAGATCACCGGCCCTATCGAAAGAAAAATGGTGATCAACGCGCTAAACTCAGGCGCGAAAGTCTTCATGTGTTGTTTTGAAGATGCGTCTTCCCCGACTTGGGCCAATATGGTCGAAGGGCAAATCAACCTAAGAGACGCCAACCTTGGCACCATTAGCTACTTCGATGAGAAGAAGCAGAAGCGTTACCAATTAAACGACGATCCTGCACTGCTGATCGCACGCCCACGAGGGATCCACCTTCCTGAGCAATCCATCCAATTCAACAATCAGCCTATCGGCGGTTGCTTGATGGACTTCGCCTTGTACTTTTTCCATAACTATCAATCACGAGCACAACAAGGTTTAGGGGTTTACTACTACATTCCCAAGCTTGAGAGCATGGAAGAAGCACAGTGGTGGGACGATATTTTCAGCTTCACCGAAAACTATTTCCACGTACCCAAAGGCACCATTCGTGCGACGGTTTTGATTGAGACGCTTCCAGCCGTATTCCAAATGGAAGAGATCTTGTACGCAATGCGTGATCATATCGTGGCAATGAACTGTGGCCGTTGGGATTACATCTTCAGCTACATCAAAACGCTGAAAAACCATAAAGACCGCATCCTGCCTGACCGCCACGGGATCGGCATGGATCAAGAGTTTCTAAATGCCTATAGCCAACTGTTGGTGCGTACTTGTCATGCTCGCGGCGCACTGGCGATGGGTGGTATGTCGGCCTTTATTCCAGCGAAAGATCCGCAAGAAATGGCGCGTGTAACCGCCAAGGTTATCGAAGATAAGCAAAGAGAATCTCAGAACGGACACGACGGCACATGGGTCGCGCACCCTGCACTGGTTGATTTGGCAATGTCGATCTTTGATAAGCACTTAGATGGCAAAGTAAACCAAATGGATTTTCAAAGCCCGGAGCATGTGATCAATGCAGACTCGTTGCTAAAGCCTTGTGAGGGCAGTCGCGACGAAGTAGGAGTACGTAAGAATATACGCATCGCGCTGTATTACATCGAAGCTTGGATTCGAGGCTACGGTTGTGTGCCTATCTACGGGCTAATGGAAGATGCCGCCACCGCAGAGATCTCAAGAGCCAATATTTGGCAATGGATCCACCACGGCGTCACGCTTGATGACGGCCAAACCTTTACCAAGCAACTATTCCACTCTTGGCTTTACCAGGAGTTAGACACGATAAAACATGAAGTCGGAGACTCGCGCTATTCAGCTGGTCGATTTGAAGAGACAGCTGATCTTTTCTATCAACTTTCTACAGCCGAAGAGTTCGCCGCCTTCCTAACTTTACCCAGCTATGGGCTATTACAAGAGTCCAGTTAGGACTCTTGTACCGAGCTGAATCAGTCGATGATATTCACAACAAGCGTAATGATTGGCTGACTTAGCTTGGTACACGGCCCCTTGAAAAACTAGGAGATAACATGGGAAGTTTGACTCTACAACAAGCGTTAACCATCATTGATGGCACCTTAAAAGCAGGAAACAAGATCCACACAGAACCTTTGACGGTCGCCGTCTTAGACAGCGGTGGCAAGCTGATTTCTCTGCAACGTCAAGACGGCTCTAGCATGATGCGACCAGACATCGCGATTGCTAAAGCGTGGGGAGCACTCGCACTGGGTTGTTCCTCTAGAAAACTCGCCCAAGATGCTGATAATCGACCAGCATTTATCTCCGCCGTAAACGTGCTCGCACACGGAAACATGGTACCAGTACCAGGGGGGCTACTGATTCGAGATAAGGACAAAACGGTACTTGGCGCGATTGGGGTCAGCGGTGACATTTCAGACATTGATGAAAGCTGCGCCATTAATGGTATTGGCTGCGCAGAACTGTTCAGTGATGAGATGCTGCAAGCTTAACTCGCTAACTCTCTGTACTTGAAATTCTTAGACAGGAACAAAAAAACCGAAGCGATTAGGCTTCGGTTTTTTATTGAATCTAAAGGAAGATCAGAAAAACTACTCGTACGCACTCAACCATGTTTTCAGCAGCTGGTTAGTATTTTTCTTCTGGCTCGCAGACAGAGATTTCACAAGCTTCTTCTGCGTTTCAACATGCTCAGTCATCATTTGGTCAATCAGAATAAGACCATCTTTAGTTAACTGGACACTCACGCTGCGTCTGTCTTCTTTGCTGTGTTCACGACTGATCAGCCCTTTGGCTTCTAGCTTATCAAGGCGATTGGTCATCGCGCCAGATGTCAGCATCATGGATCCAATCAGTTCAGATGGCGTCAGTCGGTAAGGCTTCCCAGAACGTCGCAACGTCGCCAGCACATCAAACTCACCCAGCTTCATGTCGTATTTTTTATGAAGCTCGGCAACTTGCGTCTCCATATACTTGGCAATACGCATAATCCGACCCATCATTGCCATAGGCTCAGTATCTAGTTCGGGCTTTTCCTTTGCCCATTGCTCTACTACGCGGTCGATAGCATCCATTTGCAATCTCGCTCCGTTGTTAGTCTGATTACTTCAAACTAGTTTAACATAAAGATACTTTACAACCACTAGTTCTCAGTATACAGTTCACACAATAGTTATCTTAACGTAAAGATATTTTAAATGAACATATTATTAGCAATGATCCCCGCGTTCTTTTGGGGAACAACCTATGCAGTGACGCAATTTACGCTACAGGAGTGGCCACCATTATTATTGGGTGCTTTGCGTGCGTTACCTGCTGGTTTGTTATTGCTAGCAGTAAAACCAACACTGCCTAAAAAAGGCGAGTGGCAAATCATTTTCACACTGGGCCTTATCAATATCGCGACCTTCTTTGGCTTGATCTTCGTGATGGCGCTAACGCTGCCTTCGGCAATCTCTGGCGTGGGTATGATCTCTGTGCCAGTGTTCGCGATGATCTTCCACTGGGTAGTGAAAAAACAGCGCCCGCATCTGATTCAGGCCCTTTCGGGTATTGGCTTGATCACCTTAGCGTGGATACTGTTTAACCCAAGCCAAATTGCTCTGAACCCAATCGGTTTAGGCGCAATGTTCGCCGCAATAATGTGTATTGTCATCGGCAGCAGCATTACCAAGTCACTGGGTAACCGCATGCACTGGTGGAAGGTATTAACGTGGCAGTTGATTCTGGGTGGTACGATTTTGTCTGTCGCGTCTGGCGTTCATGCATTCATCGACCCGCAGCCTTATGTTAATGCCGTGACTCATTTCGATACTCGTAATGCTATGGGACTCGTGTGGGTGATTGGCCTAAACACAGCGCTGGGTTACGGCATGTATGTGTGGTTGCTACAACGTATGTCGGTGGTTGATTTCACCTTCGGTGGAATCGCAAACCCAGTGGCTGGCATCGTGACAGGCATGGTGTTAATGGGTGAATCATTCACTGCAGTACAATACTCACTAATGACCGGCATGATAGTGATGTCACTGCTACCACAACTTATCCTTGCGGTAAGACAACCCAAACAAGTTAAGCCTGTTACGCAGTAGACGCAGCCTCTTAAACGTATTGCTCAAAAACGCGCCTCATTAAGGGCGCGTTTTTTGTTGCTACGCTAACAGCAATAACCCAACAGCCATACTCGTTGAGTTGACCATTCCTTAAGTTAAATTAAACCTCACAAAGAACAATGACTTTACTTTAACTATCTAAAGCGAATTTATTTTCTATAAAATAATCATACTAGAGATTTAATTTCCACAAAAACTCAAATTAGAGATAAAAAGACAAAACTTTTCTCCGACTACCTTTCTATACTGTGCCACGTCATTAAGGCGCGACAAGCCTATGATTTAAAATAATTATTAATGAGTAGTCACCATGAATTCGAAGTCGCTAACTATTTTGCTTTTTGTCTCTGTTTGCTTAATTTGGGGAACCACTTGGTTCGCGATGGAAGTAGCATTGCATTCTATCCCACCTATTTTTGCTACTGCGTTGCGCTTTTTACTTGCAGCACCTCTGCTTGCAGTATTGGCGAAAGTCTTCAACCAACCACTGCTGTTCCCTAAAGGTAAGCGCCAATGGCTGCTTATTGTTGCGTTGATGTATTTCGCGATTCCGTTTACGTTGATGATCTATGGCGAGCAATACATCTCTTCAGGTTTAGCGTCGATCATCTTCGCCAACATGCCTGTGGCTGTGATGTTGATGTCTGGCTTATTCTTAGGTCTACGACTAGCGAAGCACCAGATATTCGGGTTGATCGCTGCTGTTGTGAGCCTATGTCTAATCCTTGGTAATGAAATGCAGATGGGTGGCGATGACTACCTAATTGGCACGGTTTGCTTAGGCCTTGCTGTTGCGATTCACGCAGTGATGTATGTGCTGGTTCAAAAGCACTGCAAAGGCATTGAAGTACTAACCTACAACGCCGTACCGAGCCTAATTGCAGCTCTATTCTTGTTCGCTGTTTCAGCTATAGGTGAAAACGTGAATATTGAATCTTTCACTTGGGATTCAATCTCTGCTGTGGTTTACCTAGGCTTTGTGGCGAGTGTTGGCGGCATTGTTGCTTACTTTAAATTAGGTCAGGTTTCGACACCTTTCCAAGCATCTATCGGCTTCCTAATTTTCCCTGTGGTTGCACTACTGATCTCTTGTTACATCAATGGTGAGGTTCTATCTGAACAGTCACTTGTAATGATGATTCCTCTACTTTGCGGCATCCTGCTAACCAAAGCACCAAAGGGAATCTTCAAGCTGCGTACCGAATTAAAAACCGTAAGAAACTGATCCGCGTGAAACCTATTTTGCGGATTAGATATACATATCCCACATAAACAAAAAGCTCCAATATCACTATTGGAGCTTTTTGCTTATTTCATAATATCGAGACCAACATTAGCGCCAGCTAAACATTCGCACTTCGTTGCCCTCTTCAGGTTTCTTCGGAATGTTTAAAGATAGCGCTAGAGAAACCACGGCCATCACTGCACCAATATAGAAAACCGTTGCAGGAGAAGACAACCAAATCACACCAAACACCACTGGAATAACGACCGCTGCAATATGATTGATGGTGAAAGAGACACCAGCGGTTGATGCCATGTCAGCCGGATCTGCAATTTTCTGAAAGTAAGTTTTGATCGCTAGTGCCAATGCAAAGAACAAATGATCGACCACGTAAAGTGCTGCCGCCCACTCTGCGTTTTGCACTAAGCCATAACCGACAAATACACCAATCAAACCGACATACTCGAAAATCAGCGCCTTACGCTCACCCACCACACCAATAAATCGACCAATACGTTTTGCGAACAAGAAGTTAAATAGGTAGTTGATTAAGAACAATAGCGTTATGTCAGCTGCCGAGTAACCGAATTTCTCTACCATCAGAAAGCCTGCAAACACGGTGAAGATTTGTCTTCTCGCACCGCTCATAAACGTTAGCGCGTAGTAGAGCCAGTAACGCTTCCGCAGTACCAACTTCTTATTCTGTGGCGTCTTGGTTTGAAACTCAGGGAAGCCAAAGGTCATCACCAAAACTAAAACAAAACCAATTCCGCCAGTGATGCCATACACCCAAGCAAAGTCGAGTTTGAGTTGCTCTAACATCACCCAAATAGAGCCATAAGTGATTAAAGATGCCAACGCGCCAACGGAGATCATCTTACCTAACATCTCTGGTGCTTCTTCTTTACTCAACCATTGTAGTGACAAAGACTGCTTCAGCGTTTCAAAATAGTGGAAGCCCGTCGACATCAAAATCGTAGTCAGCAACAGACCAGTGAGTGAAGGGAACAGACCCGTAATCGCGGTGCCTACAGTGAGCATCGCTAGCGATATCAACATAAAGCGTTGTTCACGTATGAAGGCCAGCACAAACACTACGGTAAACGCTAAGAAACCAGGTATTTCACGAACACTTTGCAGTAAACCAATATCCGCACCATCAAAGTTCGCTTTTTCAATCACGAAGTTATTAAGCAGTGCCATCCAGCTCGAAAACGCGATAGGGACAACAATCGAAATCAGTAATAAAAAGTTTTGCGGCGTTTTCCAGCTCGCAGTTCTATCGAACATTGACGGACTCCTGTTCGTCTAATTGAGTAAGCACTCGTAAGGTCAACTGCTCAGTATACGGGTTAATCTTCCAATGCTCTGGGCTCCAGCCTTTTACGAAACGTTGGAAATCGGCCCACGCCACGTAAAACATTGGTCGCCATGCTGCTTCTACCTCATCAAATGAAAGGTGTGGCTGATAGTACGCCAATGCCTCTTTCAAGTAGTGGAAGTAAGCATCTAGTACTTCTGATTCAAGCTCTGCGCAATCTTGTGGCCTAATCGCGCTGCTCATGAACAAGGCGACGTCTTTCATCGCACAGCCGTAACCCACATATTGGAAATCGACCGCAGCTGCTCGCTCGCTTTCAGAATCAAAACAAAAATTGGCGAGCTTGGCATCGCCATGGACTAAGGTTTGATATGGACACTCTTTGAGTAAACGGTCGATGTGCTTGGCTTGATTCTTCAATGGTAAATCAGCCAAGGCATTGAGCTCATCAGGACGTGTATCTAGATGCCAATAAGTACCGACTTGCCACAATGATGACAACTGCTCTTGATTGATATTGATATGCTTTGCGTGAAAGTTAGCGAGCCATTTAAGGCAAGCATCGCGTTGTTTTTGCTCTTCTCGTGTGTAACTAGGTGCCTGATAGTCAGAAGCAGCAAGAACATCAAAATGAGAGGTTAACGGAAAACCTATATCCGCTAAGTCTTGCATCACAATCAGCCACTCATTCTCTTCTAGTTCACATTGCAGCCCAACAGGTACAGGGCAGCGCTCATCCCATTGTTGGGTGAATGACTGATACCAAGCTGTTTCCACTTGGTAAGAGTGTACCTTTCGTTGGTGAGAGAGTTTGGTATTCCAACCCTTTGGGTGTTCAGCTTTATCTGGCAACGCGACATGTTTAACAATCACACTCTTGAGTTCCGCACTGCTTTCTTGAGAAAAGACTAAGCGAACTAACTCGCCATATCCACCCCATAGGCGTTGAATCACTTGGACATCAAACCCTTCATGACAACCCAGCGAGGTCGCTATTTTTTGATAAAGCTCATTTTGATAAAACTCTTGTTGATAAAGCTCTGGCTGATTTTGACTTGAACCCGCTTCAGGTTGAGCTCGATTATTCGACGATATTGATTGAGACATATTACTCGTTGTTATGCTTTATCGGATAGAAGGTGTGACCACTGTGGCTGCCTATTCATGTAGTGAACCACATAGCTACAAACCGGCACAATTTTGAAGCCCGCTTGTTCAATTTCAGGCAATACCGACTCCATCATCACCTTCCCAAAGCCCTTGCCTTGCAGTTCATCAGGAATGCGTGTCGACGTGATATGTAGTACATCTCCGTCCTTTTGATACTTAACGACCGCGAACTGGTTGGGTTCTAACTCTACCGTGATCTGGTTCACTTCTTGATCCCATTTTACTGCCTGCATTCTCAACTCCTGCAAATAATTGATACGACAAACAATAAAAGTTTGAAGTATGAGTTCCTTGTAATAGACTAGCGCAAGTGCATATAAATAAAACTAAGTACTTACAAACACAGCAAATAATTCAGTGCAATCGGCTTAATATAAAATCAGCAATGATAAAAGGCACTCTATAAATCTATGTGAGTACGTCCACTAAATCTAGCACGTAATAACCCCTTGTTAGCAAGTTACCAATATAACTAACAGACGCATGTTGGCGCATGGAGAACATATAATGAACGCACCCCTGAAGAAGCCTTTGGAGCATAATCAGGCACTTCAAGACCCTCGTAATCGCACCGTTTCCACTATCAATAGCACTGATGCACTGGCCATGATTGAGCACGGCAGTGAGCTGACATTAAATGTCTCGACTCCCGTTGGCACGAAGTTTCTCGCCACCACCAGGTTTATCGGAACGCACAGTGATAACTGTATTGTGGTTGAGGTTCCCGAGGTATCCAATGAAGATCTGAACTTTTTCTTTCAAGAAGGTTTTTGGATGACCGCTCGTGCGTATTCTCTACGAGGTGAAGGCGCGCTTATCCACTTTAGAAGCCAAATTCACCATAAGATTGGTGAACCCTTCCCTATTCTTGTACTTTCAACACCAAGCACGATGCAAGTGACTCAGCTGCGTAAAGAAACACGCTATGAAGTGAATCTGGCTTCAAGAATCATCTTCAACGACCAGCGAGCAAACTGTGAGATAAGAGACTTATCGAAAAGTGGTTGTCGTTTCGTTACCTCACCAACCTCTCGTGCGATTCAGATTGCCGATCGCGTGTCTATTGAGATAACCCCTGAGAACTACAACGGCCCACTGATTCCGCCATTGCGAGGCATCGTCTGCAATCTACAGAAATCGACACACTACGCTCGATACGGTGTCGAATTTGATGATATTGGCCGAGCTAACGCCAAACACTTGTTGGCAAAACTGAAGTTCGATGGCACCAAGCTTTGCTTACGAAATGGGTAACGCCTTTTAACACGCGACTTTCACCGAATACAGCAAGCTGACCAAATACAAATAGCTCACTGGCAAACTAAACCTCAACCAACAAAAAAGCCATCGACTCTAGAATCGATGGCTTTTGCGTTTTAGCTGTTTGTTTATTTGTTTAGCTATCTAGATATTCAAACTATTTGCGCAGTGCGTTCAGTTTAGCTTGGGCGATACCAAAGATAGTATCAATTGGATAGCTACCCTCATCACTTGCTTCACCAGCGGCTTTGCCTGTGAACAGCTCAATCGCCTCTGTTACATGGTCAATCGCCCAGATATTAAACTCGCCCTTTTCAACCGCTTTCACGATATCGCTACGCAGCATCAGGTTGTGAACATTTGAACGCGGGATGATCACCCCTTGTTCGTTTGAACGCCCTTTGATTTCACACACATCAAAGAAACCTTCAATTTTCTCGTTCACACCACCAATAGGCTGAGACTCACCAAACTGGTTCATCGAGCCTGTAATCGCGATGTCTTGACGGTTTGGCTGCTTAGAAAACGCTGACACCACCGCACAGAACTCAGCCATACTCGCACTGTCACCATCGACGCCACCATACGATTGTTCGAAGGTGATGTTAGTGGTGAGCGGGACTTTGGCTGTCTTGCCAAATACGGAAGAAAGGTAAGCCGACAAGATCATCACGCCTTTTGAGTGAATGCTGCCACCTAAGTCTACGTTTCTTTCGATATCAATCACTTCACCATCGCCGTAAGCCGTGGTGGCAGTAATTCGGTTTGGCGCACCGAACATGTGATCGGTGGTGCTTAATACAGACAGAGCATTCACTTGCCCAACCGCCTGACCATCAACATGGATCAGTGTTGTGCCGTTGGTAAACGTCTCCATTACGCTGTCTTGCAATCGTCCTACACGCATCTGTTGGTTCGACAGTGCTTGGTCGACGTGGGTAGAACGAATCAGGTTCGATTTCGCCCCTCTCGCGACGTAGTTAGACTCACGAAGCAGGTTCGCAATATGTGCCGAATGCAGCGATAGCTTGCCTTGGTCACCGGCCTGACGTGAGCTGTGCTCAATGATGCGAGCAATCGCTTTGCGATCACAATGCAGCATATTGTTGTCGTGCACGATACTCGAAATAAAGCGCGCGTAGTGCATTTCAGAATCGGGAGTACGCTTCATCTCATCTTCAAAATCGGCCGTCACACGGAACAATTCACCAAACTCTGCATCGTAGTGTTGCAGCAGTTGGTAAGTTCGGTAGTCGCCAAACAGGATGATCTTGACGTCCAATGGAATCGGCTCTGGATCAAGCGATACCGCGCCCGTTAAGGTCACCTCTTTCTCTAATGAAGTGAAGCTCAATTGACGTGAACGCAGCGCTCGTTTCAAGCCTTCCCAAACGTACGGCTGCTCAAGTACCTTCACCGCATCCATCAGCAATACGCCACCGTTAGCTCTGTGTAAGCTACCTGCACGAATCAATGAGAAGTCTGTAAAGACAGTGCCCTTGAACGTTGCCGTTTCTACATAGCCAAACAGAGAGTGATAATTTGGATTCTCTTCCACCACGATCGGCAGAGTCTCCTCCTTTTGGCTCACAATCACGTTAACCTTGTAGCGACGCGGCATTTTCTTATCCAAAGAAGCGGTTGCAACTTCGGCTTGCTCAGTGCTCTCTTCTAAGAAGATGTCAGCGTTGTCGACAATGTCTTTACGCAGTGCCGTTAGGTACTTTTTAATGTCTGGATATTGGCTGTAATCCTTCTTCAATTGCTTGATGAAGTGCGTGATCACGTCTCGCGCCGTATCATCATTCAGTTTTTGAATTTTCTCAGTGTACGTTTCTTCAAGTTCCGTCAACTCACGAGAAATGGTTCGCAGACCGACTTCCAATCCATCAATGGTTTTATCGAACTGGTCTTGCTCTTCTGGCGAAAGCAGATCGAAGCTCTCTTCGGTATGAAGATCATCCCCATTCATGGCCACAAACTGGTAATCACCCTGAGTGGTGATCGTCAGGTTAATGCCCTTGTCTTTCGCTTCTTGGCTAATGCTTTCTAACGCGGCTTGTTGCTTAGCTGCTAATTGGTTTTTAAGCCTATCAGCACGGCTAAAGTACATCTCGTTATCAAACGCTAGAGGCATACCTTTCAGCAATTTACGCATTAGCTTTTCAATATCTTGCTTTAAGCTGCTGCCAACGCCACGAGGTAATTTCAGTACCTTAGGTGTACGAATATCTTCAAAGTTCGCGATATAACACCAATCAAAAAGCTCCTGCACTTCTTGAGGGTGACGGTTCAGATAGCGCAAGATCATGGTGCGTTTACCCAGACCATTTCGCCCTATCGCATAAATGTTGTAACCCTTTTCCTTGATTGACATCGCGAACTCAACGGCTTTTTGTGCCCGTTCCTGCCCGACGATTTCGTCAATTGGAGCCAGTTCTTTGGTCGACTTACATGGTAGCTTATCTAAATCCGCTACCTGATACAGCTGTTCTGTATTGAGTCTTTGCATCGCCATCGCCGCCTCCTTAGTCCTTCATTACTTGGGTGTAGATAAAATCAGTGTAGATGTAATTTCCTACAAATTTAGTGACTTACGCTACACAGCTGTTCAACTGAACAAATAACACACAATTTAAGCCATTTTTAGGAATAGCTCGTCATTTAATTCACCAACTTAACATGTGAATGATTTTAATTTGCAATTGATAATAAATATCATTAACATTTTCTGATATTATAAATTGAGGATGTGGATATGGAAATTGAACGATGCTGGATGCACTACCTAAAAGCTGAACAGTTAATGGAACAAGGTCACTGGCCAGAAGCACAACGCCTTTATGGTGATGTTCTAACCTCACTTCCTCATCACATCCAAGATGCAGCATACCAAAGCGATATCAAGCCTTGCCAATTTGCTTGCTTGCCGGGTTAAGAGACGCGAGCGTCGCTCAATCAGAGATACTCAACCGATTAGGTCAGCACCAACAAGCCTTCGATACCTTGAATCAATCTTACGCTCTGATGCAATTTATCTCTCTGGAGAACACTGAGCTGATTCAACGTACCTTTGGATTATTGGAAAAGCAGAGCGAAGGTTTGCTCAATCACCTGATCGCTTTTTGCAGCGCTCAGCGCAGTTCGCATTGGATGCTCGAACTAGAACAAATTCAACGTGCTCATCACCATTTTGGGCAACTTAAAACAACGTCAGAAGTTCAATCTTCACCTAATGTCTTAAATTGATAAGGATATATCATGTCGGACCGGGCTCTTCTTAAAGTCAATAACCTCTCCGTTAGCTTCAAAACCAACGATGGAATCGTTGATGCGGTGAAAAAGGTTAACTTTACCCTTAAATCCAGCGAAACCTTGGCCATTGTTGGTGAATCAGGTTCAGGTAAATCAGTCTCTTCTAACGCACTCATGCGTTTGCTCCCTGATAACGCCATCATTGATGCTCAATCTGAAATAGAATTTGAGGGGCAATCAATACTTGGCAAGACTGAACGAGAAATGCAGTCGATTCGTGGCGACAGAATCGGCATGATCTTTCAAGAGCCGATGACATCTTTGAACCCATACCTGCGCGTCGGCATTCAAGTGGCAGAAGCTATTATGTGGCATCGTAAAGTGTCAAAGTCTCAAGCCAAACAGCGAGTGATTGAGCTGTTTAATCTTGTGCACTTGCCAATGCCAGAAAAGTCGTACACCAAGTACCCTCACGAATTTTCGGGTGGTCAGCTGCAACGCATCATGATCGCAATGGCGCTGATTAATGAACCGGATATCCTGATTGCTGACGAGCCTACAACTGCATTAGATGTAACGGTTCAAGCTGAAGTGCTTGCTCTTATCAAAGAGATCCAAGGTAAGATGGGAATGGCAATTTTGTTCATCACCCATGACTTAGGTGTGGTGAAACACTTTGCAGACCGCGTGCTAGTGATGTGTAAAGGTGAGCTCGTAGAAGAAGGGATGACTCAATCTTTGTTCGATAGTCCTAAACATGATTACACAAGAATGCTCATTAACTCGATTCCGAAAGGCGCTAAGGTTCCTGTTGAGGCGACAGCCCCAGAACTATTGTGTGCTGACGACATCCGAGTTCAGTTCTTGGTGAAATCACACTTTATCAAGAGTAAAAGCCAGTACTTCGAAGCCGTAAAAGGCATTTCGTTGAATCTTAAGCAAGGCGAAACGCTAGGCATTGTTGGTGAATCTGGTTCAGGTAAATCAACCCTTGGACGTGCATTAATCGGCTTGCTGCCGAGTACCGGACGTATTGTTTACAAAGGCCAAGACGTTAGCTTATTAAATGATAAAGAGCGTCACAAGCTCAAGAAAGATGTCCAAATGGTGTTCCAAGATCCTTATGGTTCTTTATCACCACGCATGACAGTTGGGGAAATCATCACCGAAGGCTTAACGGTGCATCAACCTCATCTATCCAAGCAAGAACGTTTAGAAAGAGCGCGCAAAGCATTGATTGAAGTTCGCTTAGAGCCGAATTCAATAAACCGTTATCCACATGAGTTCTCTGGCGGGCAAAGACAACGTATCGCGATTGCTCGCGCACTGATTCTAGAGCCCTCTTTCATTTTGCTGGATGAACCGACTTCAGCACTCGATCGCTCAGTACAACTGACCGTGATTGACCTGCTGAAAGACATTCAAGCCAAGCACAATATCGGCTTCCTGTTCATCAGCCACGATCTCTCGGTAGTGAAAGCACTGTCGGATCGCGTACTGGTGATGCAGAAGGGCGAAGTAATGGAAGAAGGGTCTGCAGAAGAGATTTTCAATGCGCCGAAAAACAACTACACCAAGAAATTAATCGCTGCGTCATTCGACTTAGAAGATAAATCGAAAAAAAATGCCGCATAAAGGGAACTAATCAACATTAACAGCGTCTTATAATTACATTCTGAATAATCTCCTAATGGATTGAAATCTAGAATGGATATAGCAAAACTGGTTTGGCCGCCAAAAGAGAAATGTCGCATGGATGCGACATTTTTCGTTTCTGGCGTATATGAAAAATCAACTCAGTGATTCGCGCCAGTGATTATGAAGGTTTGCTAAAATTAACGGACTTTAAACAGAGTTCGCTGGTAGTAGTCGAAGAGCGGCTTAGTTCAACTCGTTTTTGGACAAAAGTGTTTTAGTAACATTGTTAACCTAGCAATCAATAAGTTAGCTAAAAAGCCACAAAGATGACTAAGTTCATCAATTGAATTCCTCTACTCTGGAGCACCTATCATTGTGTTGTTAAGTTGACGTTCTATTTTTCTGCACCTACGACGTCTTTTTACTTAACTCATCATCTACCGGGTTATAGAGTTCACCGGCCAACACTTTCTCACGTTCAGTCTTTTTTTATTCTTTGCTTTTATGAAAGCGCTCGAAGTCATAATATTAATGATTTTACTTTTTGGTCAAAAACGAGCTATTGACATTTTTTGCAATAGCTCGCTTGATTTTAAGCGGGGTATTTAAGGCTTTCCCCTCGACTCGCTATAATGTCCTTATACCAATGGAAAGAAGCTTTTTTCTTTCTGTCTAGGTTGTTTTGATGGTCTACATAAATGAAGCCATATTGCTTTTTATAGCCATTCAGCCAACTGAGTAAGTCAATTGCAGACCATGCATAATAACCTTGAATGTTCACACCTTCATCAATGGCTTTTTTTACAGCCACTAAATGGTCATTAATGAAGTTAATTCGAGGAATGTCGCATATCTCTCCCTCAATGATTGGGTCTTCATCACCGAGGCCATTTTCAGTGATGTACATAGTGACATCACCATAATAGTCTTTGAGTAGTCTCAAACCATCAACAAAGCCTTCCGGTGAAATCTCCCAACCCCACTTGGTGTAACGCTTATCTTTCATTGATACGCTGCGGTATTCACCATCAAAGCTTGGGTTGCCAGGAGCACCTGTGGCATTTTCTCGTGAATGCTCAACGTGTTCTGCTTGGCCTAGAATTCTTTCTACTCGTACGGGTTGATAGTAGTTCAAACCAATAAAATCGTTGAGTGGAGCAGCTTGGGTTAATGCGAGTCTTTCTTCCTCAAGTATTTCAGGCATCCAGCCACGCTCTTCAAGAATCTTCAAAACATAGTCAGGGTAGTGACCTTTCAAGATAGGGTCATAGTACCAGTTGATGCCGAATTGATTTGCGTGACGCTCTGCCCATTTGTTGTCGATGCTATCGTCCACTGAAAAAGCAGGAGAGAATACGTGGCTTAAGCCGATATCACCATATTGATTTAGCTCTTTGTATGCGAGTACTGCTTTCGCATGTGCTGAAAATACATTATGAGTGGCTTGAAAGTAGAGCTTAGGCTCATCCTTAATACCTGGTGGATGGGCGCCAGCAAGGTAACCATGACCACAGAAAACAACGGTTTCATTGAAGGTTATGAAGTGTTTAACACGGTCCCCAAATGCTTCAAAACAAACTTTGGCATAGTTAACAAACGCATCAATGGTTGCTTTATTCGTCCAGCCGCCTTGTTTCTCTAGCTCCAATGGTAAATCCCAATGGTATAAAGTCACAAATGGTACAATGCCGTAATGTAAGCATTCATCAATAATGTTGTTGTAGAAATCGATGCCTTTTTGATTCACCTCACCAGTACCGTTAGGAATAATTCGAGGCCAAGCGATAGAAAAACGGTATGACTCTAGCCCCATTTCTGCCATGAGTCTAATGTCTTCTTTATAACGGTGGTAGTGATCTACAGCTAATTCACCCGTTGTATTTTCAAAGGTTTTGCCTGAGATTTTAACGAATTCATCCCAGTTACTCGGGCCCTTACCGTCTTTATCGATTGCGCCTTCTATTTGATAAGCGGCAGTGGCTGCGCCAAACAGAAAACTGTTGGAGAATTTCATAGTCTTTTCCTAGTTTAATTGAATGCTTGGAGCGTAGGCTCCAAGCATTCAGACTGGTTATGCAGTGTGTTTAGAGATAAGAGCGTTGTACCAATGGAAGCTTGCCTTTTTAGAACGTTTCATCTCTTTTAGGTCAAACTCTTCACGGTCAACATGAATAAAACCATAACGTTTAGCACAACCTTGGTGAGTACTGACTAGGTCAATTGCAGACCAAGGACTGTAACCGAAGACCTCAACACCATCAGTGATAGCAAGCTGAACTTGGTCAATATGTTGCTGTAGATATTCGATGCGGTAGCTATCATCAATTGAACCGTCAGCTTCGACGGTATCAAAAGCACCTAGACCGTTCTCAGTCACAATAAGAGGTAGAGCATAACGCTCGTAAATTTCACGCATTGTGGTACGGAAACCAACAGGGTCAATCTCCCAACCAAACTCGTTTTTCACTAGGTTCGGGTTCTCAGTACCACGGTAAGCACCGACTTCACCAATCGTGATTTGTTGGTCGCCAGTTGAGTTGATGTCGCTCTCATCACCAGTACTTTCAGCAACGGTTTGCGAGTTGTAGTAGTTAAAGGCGATAAAGTCAGGCTTAGCTTGAGCCATAATGTCCATATCGCCGTCTGCAATCTCTGGTGTTGCATCACGTTCTTTTAAGAATCGCATCGCTGTTGGGTTGTAGCGACCATAAACTGCCATATCTAGGTATAGCCAGTTACGAATTGCCGAGAACGTGTTCGCTGCAAGAACATCTTCTGGTTTTGAAGATGCAGGGTAAATCGTTGAAATATTTGGCGCAGGACCAATTTTAGCTTGAGGAAGCATATCGTGACAAAGTACCATTGCTTTGGCTTGTGCTAGCAACATGTGGTGGTTTTGTTGGTATAGATCTTTCACCGGGTTCTCACCGCTAACACTCTTGGTACCAATGGCATCACCGTGCAAGATCATCATATTTTGTTCATTAATTGTTAGCCAGTACTTAACACGGTCACCGTACAGCTCGAATAGTGTTTTAGAGTACAGTGCAAACGCATCAACAGTGTCACGATTTGACCACCCGCCTTTTTGTTGTAAAGCGTATGGTAAATCAAAGTGATAAATCGTTAGGATAGGCTCAATATTGTGCTTGATCAGTTCGTCGATTAAGTTGCTGTAAAACTCCACGCCTTTCTGGTTAATTTCACCGTCACCATTAGGGAAGATACGCGTCCAAGCCACAGAGAAGCGGTATGCTTTCAAGCCTAGCTCTGCAAATAGTGCTACGTCTTCTTTGTAGTGGTGGTAGTGGTCACTGGTAACTTTAAAATCTGTTGTACCCTCGACAATTGGAGCCATATCGATAACTGATGGTCCTTTACCGTCTTCGTTCCAAGCGCCTTCAACTTGGTAAGCTGAGGTTGACGCGCCCCAAAAGAAATCGGTAGGGAAAGGAGTTAGATTCTTAGGTTTCATGTTTATCTCTTTATTTTAATCTGTTGTTATTTTATTGAATTTTACGGTGTAGGTTGATTAGCTCTTCAATCAACTCACGAGCAAGCATTGCAGTCATAATGTGGTCTTGAGCGTGAACCATGATTAGGTTCACTGGCACTTTTCCTTCACCTTCATCCATTCCAATGAGCTCAGTTTGAACCTTGTGAGCACGCTTTGATGCCTCAGTAGATTGTGTTAGTAATGAGTCAACTTCTGCCCATTCACCTTTCTTTGCATTCTGTAGCGCTTGCATTGCTAGGCTTTTTGACTCGCCAGCATTGATGATCAATTCCATTACGGTTGATTCTAGTTCCATGTGGATATCCTCAATATTTTTGATGAATAGAGTGGTAGTACCCACTCTATTGAGTTAGATGAATGTTACGCGAAGCTTTGTTCACTAGATTTGTTATCTTGAGTAGAATTTGTGTCTTGAGGCTGCTCTTCTGCAAGCAACTGTTTTTCGTAAATTTTGAAGAATGGGTAGTAAACAACCAGATTTACACCAATTAGAATGAACACCAGTACAGCATTGTTTAGCTGCCATCCAGCTCCCCAAGCTGCACCTATTGGTGCTGGTGCCGTCCAAGGAACCAGTGAAACCATTTTGCCAATCCAGTCCATACTCGTCGCGAAGTAAGCGATGATAGCGTTGATCATTGGAGCGCCGACAAATGGAATGAACATAATAGGGTTCATAACGATTGGTGAACCAAAGATTACAGGTTCATTGATGTTGAACATTGCAGGAACTACACCAAGACGACCGATTGTTTTAAGGTGAGCAGATTTACTTCTCAGGTAAAGTAGAACTAATGAGAATGTTGCACCAGAGCCGCCTAATACAATAAAGAACGACCAGAATGGTTCAATAAACACTTGAGGCAGTTCCATTCCTGCAGCAAGAGCTTCTTGGTTTACACCTAGGTTGTAAAGCCAGAAGGGTGCCATGATGCCAGAAACGATTGCTGAACCATGAATACCAGCAAACCATAGAGTATGTGCAACAAGTACAGCAAGTAAAATCGCCGGCAATGTGTCAGATGCTGATACCAATGGCTGGAATAGAGCCATAATTGCACCTGGAATTAGCATATCGAAATTGTTTTGAATTAGAAGGTTTAGTGGATAAATCGTAACTATCACGATCATTGTTGGGATCAGCAGGTTAAATGACTGACGAATTTTATCAGGCACCTGCTCCGGCATTTTAATGCCAATATTATGAACTTTTAAGAAACGAGTCAGTTCAGTAACAAAGATCGCAACAATGATTGCAGTAAAGATACCAGTGCCACCAAGGTACGTTGCAGACAGAGCACCATCTTTCATCGGTGCTGCTATCAAAAGAAATGACATCAATGAAAGCATTGCCGTTGGTAGGGCATCTAACTTGTAGCTATTTGCTAGGTTATACGCGATACAAGCAGAGATATAACATGACATAATCCCCATACTCATATTAAAAGGGGTCATGATTTCATCAAAATAGGTGGATGACATTGAAATCCACCATTGACCTAAGGCAAACGCGGTATCTTCCGAAAAAGGAGGAAAAGCAAACACAAGCAAGAAAGAACCCACGATCATGAAGGGCATTGCGCCAATGAAGCCGTCACGAATTGCACACACGTGCTTTTGAGTTGCCAGTCGGCCTGCTATCGGTGTTAAGGTGTTTTCTAGAAAATCGAATAATGCTTTCATCGTGATATCCCTCTTATTGATTTAGCATTGTGATTGCATCGTTAAGGATTTTTTCGCCTTTCATCATGCCGTAATCCATTTGATTCATTACAGAAATTGGTTTGTTAGCAGCATCAGCAATCTCTTTGAAATCATTGAGTTTGTATTTAATTTGTGGACCTAGTAAAACGCAATCGAAGTTTGGAAGGTTCGACTCGAATTCATCTAATCCCACAGCTTCAATATGCGCTTCAATCCCTTTCGCTGCCGCAGATTGCTTCATTTTGTTTACGACCATGCTAGTAGACATACCAGCAGCACAGCACAATAAAATGTTGATCATGATTTAGTTCCTTTTCTTATTAATTTATCACTTAATCTAGTAAGCGTTGTAGAGTACGAGAAAAATGTAACCGGTTACAGAAACCGGTTACAGAAACCGGTTTCACTTGTGTGAGAAATGTCATAAAATATCGTTACTCAATGCTACAATTGATGACGGGCATCACATTAGGTAAGAAATCGGGTTCGAATTTAGGGGTTACTATGTTCTAGTAGACAGTAAGATAACTTTATTTTTTGATAATTGGTCCATATAAACAATAACTTATAATAATATCCAAACGTAACGTGGGTAAGTGATGAAAGGAATAGAATGAGTACCATTGTTGATGTCAGCAAACTTGCTGGAGTCTCCAAAGCAACAGTCTCGCGTGTGATCAACGGCACAGGTCAGGTTAAACAATCGACAAAAGATAGTGTCTTCGCCGCGATGGAACAGTTGGGTTACCGTCCAAACCGGACCGCTCAAGCTTTAGCGACAAATAAAACTGATACAGTGGCATTGGTACTGTCTAACTATGACAGTACTAGGTGGGGGGTACTATTACAGCAAATCTCAATTCAACTTCAATCAGAAGGCAAAACACTAACAGTAATCGATGGTAAGAATGACCCTCAACATGAATATGAAGTAATTAGACAACTAGAAGGGCAATTTGATGCCATTTTGCTTTATAGCCGAACCCTATCTGATGAGCATATACAAACGTTAGAATCACAACTGTCCGTGCCTTTTGTTGTGTTAAACCGTGCCTCTATGGCAGGGAATTACCATTCAGTATCCATTGATCAATCTAGTCTTATCGTGACCGCAATGGAACATTTGATTTCATGCGGTCATAAGAGCATCGCATGCATAACTGGTCCAATAGACAACCCAACAGGAAAAGCTCGTATCGAAGGTTATAAGCGAGCTTTAGAATCATCTAGATTGCCTTATAATCCATCTTTAGTGTTATCCGGTGATTACCATATAAGAAGTGGATATGATCTGTGTACCAACCTCTTGAAGTTAAATGTGAAGTTTACGGCGATTCTCGCATTTAACGATAATATGGCTTTAGGAGCGATTAAAGCTTTGTCAGAAGAAGGGGTTCACGTTCCAAGTCAAGTATCTGTTATTGGTATAGATAATGATCCTTTTGGTGAGTTTTCAACCCCAGAATTAACGACCATAGACTTACCGATTGAACTCATGGCACAGAATGCTGTTAAGTTAGCGTTAAAGCTACGTGATGAAGCTGTTCCATATGAACCGAAAATCTTAAATGGAAATTTAATAAGTCGAAATTCAGTGACCCCATTCCATGCGAATAAGTCTTGGTTAAGTTTCTAAAACCCTGAGGTGTGTGATTCATACAAAGCTCTCCTCGGAAAACAGCCCCAAAACGAACCATTAAAGATGGCTGACTCGTCAGTCCTTTTTCCATTGTTGTAGCAAACTTTGGGGCAAAAGTGTTTTAGCTTACCTGCCCCGTATTGAACAATATGAACGCGCAAATATAAGCGGTGAGATCGATAGCTTTACTCAGCGGTATTCCTGCACCATGGTTCGCATTGACATCAGTACGAATCATCACAGGCGCACCACCTTGATGCTTGTCTTGAAATTAACGATACAAAGATTTGGTCGACTCTCTCACAATTAAATCAATCTGAGGCAACCTTGCTTCATGTCGCTCGCCAGATAACAAGTTCAAGATCGACTGAGCACACACTTCACCAATCTCTTCAATTGGCTGCCTTAATGTTGTTAACGCGGGTGTGAAATACTTCGACGTTGGTAAGTCATCAAACCCAATCAATGACACATCTTCTGGCACTTTATAACCGTGATCGTGTAGCGCCTTAATCGCCCCGTAAGCGGTTTGGTCGTTAGCAGTAAACAAGGCGGAGAAGTGAACCCTAGATTCTAACTCTTGGATTCGTTTTTCTAATGCTTCGATATTAGTATCAGCAGCAAAAGAAGAGAGTGAAGCAAGCGATGCCGCCACTGCGACCGTTATTGGCAAAAGCTTAAATTTTTGCATTGTATTTCCCTATTATTTTTTTGAGTTTTCATCGAACAGGGAAATATTAAGCAATGAAAGAGTTGAAAAGTTGGTCGCTGTTCACACTGATAAATCAGCTTAAATGCCATGAAACTTTTAGAAAATCCATGACGAAAACTACTGATTTTAGATCAACAGGTTATAGTGAAAAATGCGTAAAATATCAGCTTGAAATCGCTTTCATTTCATCAGTAATGGTGGCGGCTATCACGTAAAAGGGTGCCGAAAAGCAAAGAGAACGAGGTGTGAATTTGATTGGTTTTCATATATATGAAAAACCTCAAAATCTAAGGTAGATTTTGAGGCTTCTTGGTCTGAGTAAAATACCCAGTTATCTAGAATCAAGCATTCGTTAAAGTGAATCTAGAGACGCAACCCCCATATTGAACAGGGTAAATGCGTAGATATCAGCAGTGAGATCGATAGCTTTACTCAGCGGCATACCTGCCCCATGCCCTGCATTGACGTCAATACGGATCACCACTGGCACGCCACCTTCATGCTTATCTTGCAGCTCTGCAATGAATTTATAAGAGTGAGCAGGTACCACGCGGTCGTCGTGATCAGCGGTCGTCACCAGTGTTGCTGGGTAATCGACGCCTCGTACAACGTTATGAACCGGGGAGTAACCCAGCAGGTATTCGAACATCTCTTTATTTTGCGCTGACGTGCCGTAATCGTACGCCCAGCCTTCGCCAGACGTAAATGTGTGGTAACGCAACATGTCCAACACCCCAACCGCAGGTAAAGCCACTTGGAACAGCTCAGGCCTTTGTGTCATGCAAGCGCCAACCAACAAGCCTCCGTTAGAACCGCCGCGAATCGCTAACTTATCGCTACTGGTGTAGTTCTCTTCAATTAAGAACTCTGCAGCAGAAATGAAGTCATCAAATACATTCTGTTTTTGTTGTTGTGTACCGGCTTTGTGCCACGCCTTACCGTATTCGCCACCACCACGTAAGTTCGGCACTGCATACACACCACCCAATTCCAGCCAACTGCCCACCGTGCCCGAGAAAGAAGGCGTTAGGCTAACGTTAAAGCCACCATAGGCGTACAACATGGTTGGAGTATTACCGTCTAACACTAATCCCTTCTTGTAAGAGATAAGCATCGGAACCTTGGTGCCATCCTTCGAGGTATAGAAGACTTGTTTAGACTCAAATTGATCCGACTCAAACGGAGACTCAGAGCGTTGGTAGATTTCAGAGCTTCCAGATTCAACATCAAAAGAGAAAATCGTTGGCGACGTTACATAGTTGGTAAAGGTGTAATGAAGCTGGGTTTGCTCTTTTTTACCACCCAAACCACTAGCCGTTCCTAGCCCGGGTAAATGAATTTCACGAACTAGGCTACCTTGGTAATCCAGCTGCTCAATCTTAGACACCACATCCACCATGTAATGAGCAAACAAGTAACCACCACCAGTGCTGATATCTAACGGCTGTGGCTTTTCAGGAATGATATCGAGCCACTGTTGACTGCTAGTATCAAAGCTCACCACCTTGCCATTAGGCGCATCGAGATTGGTGTATAGAATGAAGGTCTCATCTTGGTTATCGATGAGATAAGTGTCGCTATCCACATGATCAATCAGCGTGTTCAGCGATTGTTCCTCTGAACCTAAATCGATATAGAACAGTCTGTTACCCGATGTCGACTCTCGCCCTAGAATGATCAAGTAACGGTCGTCTTCGGTGGTATAGCCTGATACATAGCGGTGCTGCTCAGCGTTGTTCTCACCAAAGATAACTTTGTCGCTAGCTTGCTCTGTACCCAACTCATGGAAGTAAAGTTTGTGCTGTTCGGTACGTGCAGAAAGCTGGCTGCCGTCTGGCTTGTCGTAACTAGAGTAATAAAAGCCGCGATTACCCAACCAAGAAATACCAGTAAATTTGGCGTCAGTGATTTCGGCTTCAAGCTGCTGTTTAGTCTCGGTATCAATCACGAAGATCTTGCGCCAGTCGCTACCACCTTCAGAAATGCTGTACGCCACTAAGCTGTAGTCTTTAGAAAACGACACCGAGCCTAGAGATGTGGTGCCGTCTTCCGAGAAGGTATTCGGATCTAGGAATACTTCAATCGACTGACCTTCTTTCTGACGATAAAGAATACTGTGATTCTGCAGTCCATCGTTCTTATAGAAGTAGGTGTAATCTCCTCGTACAAACGGTTGTGAGCTCTTTTTGTAGTCTTGCGCTTTCGCTAATCGCTCTCGCAGTTCTGCGCGATACGGGATTTGAGCAAGGTAATCGAATGTGACTTCATTTTGACTCGCCACCCATTGCGCGGTTTCGTCACTTCTGTCGTCTTCTAACCAGCGATATGGGTCTTCGATTATCTGACCGAAATAGTCATCACTGACGATCTGTTTGTTGGTGACTGGATATTGATACTCTTTTAAATAGCTCATCGTGATCCTTATTAAAAATAATGTGAAATCGTCAGATAACGCGTTCTGATGTGTTCAATCAATAACTTAATCTTGTTCGGTGGCTGACGAGTGAACGGGTACACCGCATAAATACCCAGCTTTTTACCGACTAAATCAGGGAAGATATCCACCAGCTGGCCGTTACGAATATCGTGATACACCAGACAACGTGGCACGTACGCCACACCATGACCGCCCAAAGCGGCTTTTCGTAATGCCGTCGCGTTATCGGTAGAGAAAGAGCCAGAGACGCGCACGATGTATTTGTCGTTGTCGGTACAGCCATCCTTACTGTGTAAGAACTGCCACTCACTAGCGCCTGTCGTTTGATAAGCGTATTGCAAGCAATTGTGCTCAACCAAATCCTTGGGCTGCATCGGCTTACCGTTCTTAGCGATATAAGATGGCGAGGCACACACCACCCATTGTGAATCCAATATATGACGAGCAATGAGGCTTGAATCTTCCAAGTAGCCGGTTCGAATCACCAAATCGAGACCATCCTCAACCAAGTCGACAAAGCGATTATTCAGAGACATATCGACCGTTAAACCTGGGTGCATATTACAAAACTCGGCCACAGCGTCTGCGAGAATCAAATCTCCGGAGATAGTAGGCACTGACATTTTGATATGACCACTGACATTTTCACCAAAGCCTGAAACTGCGTCCATAGCCTCTTGAGCCGCCTGCTTCACATTTTTGGCTCCGTGTAACATTGCCTTACCCGCCTCGGTAAGCGTCAATTTACGCGTGGTTCGATATAATAGCTGCACGCCAATCTCTTCTTCCAAACGCGCAATTCTCTTACTAACTACCGAATTTGTAAGGTTATTTTGTTCTGCCACCTTACTAAAACTACCCAGCTCTACTACCTGTGAAAACAGGATCAAATCGTCTGCTCGCATTTGATTATGCCAATTTTGGAATTAATTATTTTCATTATTTCCCTATATCAATAAAAAATAAAGGGGTAAATTCACGCCAAATTAACAAAACAATTACAAAAACAGCTTTTGCAATCACATCGGTTACAAATAAAGCGACTCTAATTACAACAATTGAATCCTCGAGATTCAGATTACACCTACAAAACTAATGACGTGTTATTCACTTCAAACATGAACGTTTGAAAACAAGTACGAGGAAGTACCCATGAGTGAAACTCTACTAGCATTATTGGCCTTTTCGCCAATAGTTGTTGCAGCGATTCTGCTGGTTGGCCTTAACTGGCCTGCAAAAAAAGCGATGCCAGTGGCATTTGCATTAACCGTTGCTATCGCCCTATTCGCATGGGATATGTCTAGCACTCGCGTGCTGGCTTCAGTATTCCAAGGCTTCGGCATTACCGTGTCGGTTCTCTGGATTGTGTTTGGCGCCATCTTCTTATTAAACACTTTGAAACACACCGGAGCTATCACCACCATCCGCAACGGATTTACTGACATATCAGCAGACCGTCGTGTACAAGCGATCATCATTGCTTGGTGTTTTGGTTCATTCATTGAGGGCGCATCTGGCTTCGGCACACCCGCTGCAATCGCCGCTCCCTTACTCGTTGCAATCGGCTTCCCAGCATTAGCTGCGGTACTGATGGGCATGATGATTCAATCTACGCCGGTATCGTTTGGCGCGGTTGGTACACCTATCATTGTTGGCGTAAACAAAGGTTTGGATACGCACAACATCGGTGAAAGCCTGATTGCCAATGGTTCAACATGGGATGCTTACCTACAACAGATCACATCAAGTGTTGCGATCATCCACGCCTGCGTTGGTGTGATGATTCCTGTATTGATGGCGATGATGCTGACTCGCTTCTTCGGTAAGAACAAAAGCTGGACTGAAGGTCTTGATATCCTGCCGTTCGCACTGTTCGCAGGTGCCGCTTTCACCATTCCTTACGCACTAACGGGTGTTTTCCTAGGTGCTGAGTTCCCATCACTGATTGGTGGTTTGGTTGGCCTTGCGATTGTTGTAACAGCAGCAAAACGCGGCTTCCTAGTACCTAAATCAAAATGGGATTTTGAGAGCGAAGACAAGTGGCCTGCAGAATGGCTAGGTTCTCTGAAAATCGACCTTGACGACAACAATCAAGGCCATAAGAAGATGAGCATGGCGATGGCATGGGCACCATACGTGCTGCTAGCGGTGACCTTGGTTGCGAGCCGCGTGAACCCTGAATTCAAAGGCCTACTGAAGAGCGTTAGCCTATCGTTCAGCAACATCCTTGGTGAAACCGGTGTGAGCACTGCGATTCAGCCTCTGTATCTACCGGGCGGTATCTTGGTCTTCGTCGCGCTGGTTGCTGTTCTCATGCAATCTCGCAGCGCAACGCCACTGGCTAAAGCCTTCGGTGAATCGAGCAAGACTCTGATTGGCGCAGGCTTTGTGTTGGTGTTCACCATCCCAATGGTTCGTATCTTCATTAACTCTGGTGTGAACGGCGCAGATTTAGCAAGTATGCCCGTAACCACGGCAAACTTCGCAGCTGACCTCGTTGGTAGCGCATTCCCAGCATTGAGTGCAACGGTTGGTGCGTTAGGTGCCTTCATTGCAGGTTCGAACACAGTTTCAAACATGATGTTCAGCCAGTTCCAATTCGAAGTAGCGCAGACTCTGACTATCTCTAGTGCGGTGGTTGTTGCTCTACAAGCCGTTGGTGCAGCAGCAGGTAACATGATTGCGATTCACAACGTGGTAGCGGCATCAGCAACTGTTGGCTTGCTAGGACGCGAAGGTGCAACCCTACGTAAGGCAATCATTCCAACGTTCTACTACTTGGTGATGACAGGCATCATCGGCCTAGTGGTTATCTACGGATTCAAAATGACCGACGCACTTATGTAAACCATAAGTCGTTCAAAAGCACTTGGCGTTAATACTCAATTCCCCGACAGCGACACCGTCTAATAAGACAGTTGATGAGTTCCGGGATGGATACTAGAGCACATCAACACCCATGGGTATTAACGCCATTTTCCCGAATTAAAGCAGCCCAAACCAAGCTCTCAAAGAAGAGCAACATCCCAAGAATTTAGGACTGAAATTATGATCATATCCGCATCGACTGATTACCGCGCCGCAGCAAAAGCGAAATTACCACCGTTTCTTTTCCACTACATTGATGGTGGCTCTTACGGAGAACATACCCTACGTCGCAACACGGCTGACCTAGCTGAGATTGCGCTAAAACAACGCGTACTCAACGACATGTCGGACCTAAATTTGGAAACCGAACTATTTGGCGAGAAGCTAGCGATGCCAATCGCACTGGCGCCTGTTGGTTTAACGGGTATGTACGCAAGACGCGGTGAAGTACAAGCAGCAAAAGCCGCCGACAACAAAGGCATCCCTTTTACCATGTCGACCGTGTCGGTATGTCCGATTGAAGAAGTTGCACCTAAGATTGAACGCCCAATGTGGTTCCAACTTTACGTGTTAAAAGACCGTGGCTTCATGAAGAACGTTCTTGAACGCGCTAAAGCCGCTGGCGTCACAACACTGGTCTTCACCGTGGATATGCCCGTACCCGGCGCTCGCTACCGTGACATGCACTCAGGAATGAGTGGTCCAAATGCAGCAGTACGCCGCGTATTCCAATCTATGCGTCATCCTAGCTGGGCAGTTGATGTTGGCTTGTTAGGTAAGCCACATGACCTAGGCAATATCTCAACTTATCGTGGTTCTCCTACCAAACTGGAAGACTACATCGGTTGGTTGGGCGACAACTTTGACCCATCAATTTCATGGAAAGATCTAGAGTGGATCCGTGATTTCTGGGACGGCCCTATGGTCATCAAAGGCATTCTTGATGAAGAAGATGCAAAAGACGCCGTGAGATTTGGCGCAGACGGTATCGTCGTTTCAAACCACGGCGGTCGTCAGCTTGATGGTGTTCTATCAAGCGCTAAAGCATTACCTGCAATTGCAGATGCAGTAAAAGGCGACACTAAGATTCTGGTCGACTCTGGCATTCGTACTGGCTTAGATGTAGTGCGCATGATGGCGATGGGCGCAGATTGCACCTTACTTGGCCGCTCATTCGTCTACGCGTTAGCGGCTCAAGGACAAGCAGGCGTTGAGAACCTACTCGACCTGTACGACAAAGAGATGCGCGTTGCGATGACTCTAACTGGCGCCAAGACAATCAAAGACTTAACCCGTGAATCTTTGGTGGGGCTAGATTAAGTCCGTTGATTCACTGTAATGCTTTGGTCTACTTAGACCGAAGTTCAATCGGTGTCACAGCAATTCCACTGCCGTTGTGACACCGTTTAAGCACTGGAAAATAAAATAAAAAAACAAAAAAGCAAATCAGTGCCAAATAAGAAGCACAAGGAAGCAAAGATGGAGACAAACACATCCCATGAGCGAGTAGTAGATCCACAAGCTTATAAGCAGCTTGAAGCGATACTGGCTCAAAGAATAGAAACAGAACGCATTGTCACACAAGAGGCAAAGCGCTTGGCTTACGGCACCGATGCGAGTTTCTATCGCTTGGTACCGAAAATGGTTCTAAGGCTGAAAAACTTAGATGAAGTGATATTCACTATTCAAAGCTGTCGCGAACTGGGCATTCATTTTACCTTTCGCGCTGCGGGTACCAGCCTTTCAGGCCAAGCCGTTTCAGACTCGGTACTTATTACTCTGACCGACGACTGGCGTGGCCATGAAATCGTCGACAACGGCAATCAGATTATCCTTCAACCGGGTGTGATTGGTGCTGATGCTAACAAATACCTCGCCCCTTTCCAACGTAAAATCGGCCCAGACCCAGCCTCTATCAACACCTGTAAAATTGGCGGTATTGCCGCGAACAACGCCAGCGGTATGTGTTGTGGTACTGCGCAAAACTCCTATCGCACCGTCGAGAGCATGAAAATCGTATTGAGTGATGGTTCCCTGCTTGATACGGCAGATAACGCCAGCGTTGAAGCTTTCAAGCAATCACACAAAACGTTGTTTGAAGGCATTATTGATTTACACAGACAGACTAGCTCAAATCAAGAACTGGCAGACAGAATCCGCCACAAGTACCGTCTTAAAAACACCACCGGCTACGCGCTCAATGCATTGGTCGATTACCACGACCCAATTGAGATCATAAAACACCTGATGATTGGCTCAGAAGGCACACTAGGCTTCATAGCCGAGATCACTTACAACACGGTGATTGAACACCCGAACAAAGCTTCAGCGCTATTGGTGTTTGCCGACATAGAACAAGCCAGTAAAGCTGTGACTACGCTATCTAAAACTCCGGTTGCTGCTGTTGAGTTAATGGATGGTAGGGCGCTACGTTCTGTCGCGGATAAACCGGGTATGCCTGCGTTTATGCCAAACCTAGATTTAGAAGCGGCGGCTATTTTGGTGGAATCACACGCCAGCTCCCAGCAGGACTTAGATTTACAATGTAAATCAATTTTGGATGCATTGGCTGATTACACGATTGTTGAATCGGTCCCTTTTACGTCCGATCCAAAGACTGTTGCAACCCTGTGGGCCATTCGAAAAGGCATGTTCCCTGCGGTTGGGGCCGTTCGTGAAGTTGGCACAACCGTTATCATCGAAGACGTGGCTTTCCCTGTTGAAAACCTGGCTAACGGTATTCGAGAGCTGCAAGAGTTGTTCGATAAATACGACTACAGCGAAGCGATCATTTTCGGCCATGCACTCGAAGGCAACCTTCATTTTGTGTTTACCCAAGGCTTCGACAGCCAAGAAGAGATCGACCGTTACGGCGGTTTCATGGATGACGTTGCCGAACTGGTTGCGGTGAAATACCAAGGTTCTCTAAAAGCAGAGCATGGTACTGGTCGTAACATGGCGCCTTATGTGGAATTGGAATGGGGCAAAGACGGCTACGCCTTGATGCAACAGATCAAAGCGCTGTTTGACCCAGAAAGGCTGCTTAACCCCGGCGTTATTATTAACGACAATCCAAATTCACACATCACCAATTTGAAGCCAATGCCTGCTGCCGATGACCTTGTCGATCGCTGTATTGAGTGTGGCTTCTGTGAGCCTGTTTGTCCGTCTCGTACGCTCACTCTATCACCACGCCAACGTATTGTTTTATATCGCGAGCTACAACGCCGCCGCGCTGCGGGCGAAGAAATAGAAGCAAGCGAACTAGAGAAGACTTTTGAATACCAAGGCATTGATACCTGCGCCGCAACTGGCCTATGCGCCGAACGTTGCCCAGTGGGAATCAACACCGGCGATTTGATCAAGAAGCTTCGTATTGCCAAATACGAGAAATTTACGCCAATCGCTAAGTGGACAGCGGATCATTTCTCGACCACCACTAAACTTACCAAGGCTGGCCTCAAAACCAACCAAGTGGCGAGCAAAGTATTAGGCGCAAATACTGTCGGCAAGCTAACCAACGGCCTGCGCTCTATCACCAAAGGTGCGACACCCGTTTGGATGCCTGAGATGCCGCAATCCAACAGTCACTCGCTAGTCTCATCACCAGTGACGGCGGAAAACTCAAGCAATCATAAGAAGGTGGTTTATCTGCCTTCGTGTGCCAGTCGAACCATGGGGCAACAGAACGATGCGGGCGACCAACGTCCTCTAACTGAAGTGACCATGTCTTTGCTTAACAAAGCCGGATTTGAGGTTATTCTTCCGAAGAAGCTAGACGACCAATGTTGTGGCATGCCTTACGACAGCAAAGGGATGACCGATTTAGCCCAATCTAAAGCTCAACAGCTCGAAGAAGTGTTGTGGCAGGCCAGTCGTCAGGGTGAATACCCAGTCTTAATGGATACTAGCCCATGCGCCAAACGCAGTATTGAGCAGTTCACCAAGCCATTAGAGGTGCTAGAGCCGACAGGGTTTGTGAATCAATACTTGCTAGAGCACCTGACGCTTGAGCCACTGAAAGAAACCGTAATGCTGCATGTCACGTGTAGCTCTCGTCGAATGGGCTTAGAAGGCGCGATGTTAAACCTTGCTAAAGCGTGTACCGAAGAGGTGATTGTTCCAGAGCATATTCAATGTTGTGGTTGGGCAGGTGACAAAGGCTTCACTACACCAGAGCTGAATGAGGCGGCGGTACACCCACTCAAGGAACAAGTGCCGAGCAACTGCACTCGTGGCTTTAGTAACAGCCGAACCTGTGAGATCGGTTTATCACACCACAGTGGCATTCCGTATCAATCAATCTTGTACTTGGTGGACGAAGTGGCGCAGTAGATCCACTCATACTGCGAGCAACGTGCTCTAGCTTAAAACGAAAAATGGCAGCCCAATCAGGCTGCCATTTGTTTATTCGATTTAAAACGTATTACCGAGCTAGATATTGCTGAGCTAGCGGCTACTGAGCTAAGCGCACCAACTCTTCTGGCGAGTAGTGTTCTGCTTCTGCGCCTTTGGCGATTAAGTCGATCACTTGGAACTCATTCATGTCACCAAACTCTTTGGTTACGTAATCACGGAACGCTTTCTCGTTCGGCCATTTGCCTCGCACGATATAGCCATCTTCCTTATCGAAATCTTCCGTCTCAAAGAAAGAAAAGTCGGTCATACCAATATTGTGGCAATACAAAACGAGATACATGTTGAATCCTTTACACTTAACTAGGGCCTGTTTAACTTTCGAGCCGATCAAAAAGCGTCTCTAAAAAGCAGGGCTAAGGTTACAACATAAATGCTAAATCGAATACCCAATCGGATCGTCAATTTAGAAACCTCAGCGACCGGATCTTTACGTTAGTCATCAAACATCAAGTTAATGGCTGCACCCAACAAGATCAGCCCAACAATTGGCCCCATGACTGCTAATGGCGCGCGCTCAATGTATGGAAGGTTCTCTGCGATCATCAAACCCCATTCAGGTGTTGGTGGCTTTGCCCCTAATCCGATGAAGCTCAGCGAGGTCAGACTTAGAGTGATAACCGGTAGCCTCAACATCGCGTGTCTTAACAACGGTGGCAACACATACGGAAGCAAGTAGAAACGGAAGATTCTAAGCTTACTGGTGCCCCATAGTGGCGCGAGGTGTGTATAAGGTTGAGCCTTGGCTTCTACGATCAAGCTTGAGCAGTGTGCAGCTAGCGGCGCCCACGACACCAATACAATCGCGATTAATGCGCTGTTCGGATTCATCCCCGTTAAGCCTGCAACAAGCAAGCCTGCAATGATGTATGGGATACCCTTAGTGATCTCGATAAGGCCTTGGCTAAAGCGGGTGTTGAAACCCATGATGATGCCCGTCACCAAGCTCAAGAACGTTGCCAATATGCCGGCTTGGAAGGTCGCAATCATACCAGAACCAATTCTCGCCAGTAGGTCTCGACCAATGCCATCTGCGCCCAAAGGTGCTTGCCAACTCGGATCCGCTAAGCGAGCAAATTGACTGGTGTATGGGTCACGAAATGCAGCCCAAACCACGATTGAAATCAGGAATGAGAGTATTGAAAAAGCAACAGCACGCTTGGTGCGGCTTTGTGTAAAACGAAACGAAGAGTGGCTACTGATGAGCTTGCCGCTTTTCAGGCTGTGGCCAAGAATCAATTGCTGAACAAACAAGCTCATGCTGCTCACGGCAATTGAAAATAGCAGCAACACCAATAAGCCGCCTTGCAGAATTGGTAAATCTTGCGCCTTGGCTGCACCAAGAATCATGCGCCCGATACCAGGGATCGAGAAGATAAGCTCAACCGCGACTGCGCCACCAGTTAAGCCAATCACGATCATCGCGATTTGCGGGATCAGACTACTCAGCGCTCTTTTCAACGCAAAGCGAATAATTTGGTTGGAGTGAACATTGGCACTGAGCCAGGTGATCACCCAAGGTTCATTTAAAACGCGTTGTAAACTGTCTCTGAGTAGGCGACTAAACAGGCCACTGGCAGGCAATGCAAGCGCTAAGCTCGGTAGCCAGATGTCTTGCCAACCTTGCCAACCATACGGCGGCAGCCAACCTAACCAGATAGAGAACACCAGTATTAATACCGAGGCCACTACGTACTCTGGCAACGATATTAATACCGTACTTAAACTGCTGTAGCTCTGCCCCAGCTTGCCCTTCTTCCAACTGCGTAAGGTGGCAAGCAGGCCTGCACCACACAGTACGAAAGTCATCACCAGTGCGCTAGACATCAAAAACAGAGATGTAGACGCTGTTTTTTGAATACCTAGTGCAACCGAAGAACCATCAATCCATGATTCACCTAGATCACCTGAAAAAGCACTTCCTACCCAGTCGATCAGGCGCTCAATGGCTGAACGGTCAAGCTGAAGATCAGCGCGTACCGCCGCTAAAGCTTCAGGCGTAAGCAGGTGTTGTTGCCCCGCCCTAGCCCGCAGAATAGATTGGCTTGGATCGATGCCTGCAATGTCAGGCATCAAACCAACAAGAATCACCACCACAATCAGTGAGGCGATTCTTGATAGCCAAGGCGTCAAGATAAATAGAGTTCGACGCAGAGTCTCAGCAGATAACATTTATTTAGTTAGCCTGTGTTGCCGGGTTAACTTGTGTCGCTTTTTTGACCTGTGTAGTTTGGTCAACCAAGCGACGTTCACTTGGGTCACGAACGACATTGCTTACACGCTCACTTTCACCTTGAATCACACGTTCGTGAAGCAGCGGGATAGCCGCGAAATCGTTAAGGATTTTTTGTTCAGCTTCGATGATCGCTTGGTGACGCAGCGCACCTAGCGGTTGTAGGTCAGCGTGATTCAGTGCTTTATCTACCTCTTGAGAACAGAACTGGCCAAGGTTGAATGAACCCTTACAACCAAAGTCGCTCATCATGTAAGCCACTGGGTCACCCGAATCTAGAACCGTTGCACGAGAAAGGATAAACGCGTCAAACTTACCAGATAGCGCATCGTTCTCGATCTGAGCATATTCACGAATATCCAGCTCAACCTTGAAACCAGCCGCTTCAAGTTGTTGCTTCAGTAGCGCTGCCACTTCTGGAAGCTCTGCACGGTCGGTAAAGGTACCAATAACAATGCTTTCGCCGTTCGCTTTTAGCGTTTTGTCAACTGCCTGACCTTCAGGTCGAATTGGTTCAGCCCAAGCAAGTGCAGGACCTAATAGACCTTGTGCAATATCCGCGTGGTTCTCATAAACGGTATTCACGATTTGCTCTCGGTCCACCGCAGCCGCCGCAACCTTACGCAAGTTAATATCGCTGAATACGCCTGACTTGTTGTTTAGGTAAAGCGTATTGGTACGAGGCATCGCCACTTCATAAAGTAGGTTCGGATCAATGGTCGCGATTTGTGAAACGGGCACTGCTTCAACGATGTCTGCCGTGCCTGTTCTTAGAGCTGCAGCACGAGCAAAACCGTTAGGAACGTATTCTGCAATCACAGATTCAACCTGTGCTTTTTGACCCCAGTAGCCATCGAAACGTTTTAGCTTCGCGCTGGTTGTACCGTTAATTTCAGTCAACTCAAACGGGCCCGTACCTGCACCCATTGGGCTAACACGGCCATCTTCTTGGTAAGCACTTGCTGCAAGAATCGCTAATTGAGGGCTTGATAAACGGCTTGGTAAAAGAGGGTCATCAAAGCTGGTCTTGATCTCTACGCGGTAGTTGTCCATCGCTTTCACTTCGAGATCGACACCATCTAGAATGCGTGGCTTAGGTGCAGCCTCAAGCGCTTTCTGCAAAGAGTTCACTACGGATTCTGCTGTTAATGTAGAGCCATCGTGGAATTTAACGCCTTGGCGAATCGTGAACTGCCAAGTCAGAGGATCAAGATGTTTCCAATCAGTCGCTAGCATTGGTTCTGCTTCTGAGGTTGGGCTCAAGTTGACTAACGTTTCAGCCGTGCTCCAACGTGATAGTTTGAACGCGTCATCAGAAAGTGGCGATAGGCCCGTTCTTGGTGGTTGCATCATCGCAACTCGAATTTCAGATTTTACTGCGGCATCGCTAGACCCTGGTTGAGAGTCAAAACAGCCCGTCAAAGGCAGAGCCAACGCAAGCGTGCAAGCCAGTTTGATTGAATTAAAACGCATAATTATTTTTTCTCTGTAGCTGTATTTTTTTAATAAATAAGGTTGTGTTTAACAAGTAGATTTCGAAAGAGGCTGAGACTCGATCAGCATCTGAGTCGCAGGATGAGCAGGTTTACTCATCACTTGATCGGTCGGTCCGTGCTCCACCATTTCACCATGGTCGAGTACCAGTATTTCTTCACAAAGGGCTTTTGCGGCACCTAAATCGTGAGTAACCAAAATAAGGCGCATATCGCGCTTCTTTTTTAATGAATTAACCAAGTCCAACAACCTTTGGCGATTCACTGGGTCAAGGCTGGCAGTAGGTTCATCGGCCACCAGCACTGCGGGTCTAACGACAAGAGCCCGAGCAATAGCCACACGTTGAGCTTGGCCTGTAGAAAGCTGATTAGGTTTCAGTGATAACAAAGTGGCAGGTAAGCCCACATCCAACAGCGTCTCTTCAATAATGCTTTCATGGTTGCCAGAAACATCTAAGTTGCTTAGCGGCTCGGCTAAGATCTGTCGAACGGTATAGTAAGGGTTGAGGCTAGTGTGGGGCTCTTGAGGCACCAATTGAATCAAGCGACACACCGTTGCTTGCGCTTTGCTATCGCGAATTGGGAGCGAATAACCGAACAAGTTTATTTGACCAACGGTTGGCGCTTTAAGGCCAAATAGCAGTTCAATTAACGTTGATTTACCGGCACCAGAACGCCCAACAATTGCTAGGCTTTTGTCTTCAACATTAAGGTCTATGTTCTGTAGCGCTTTGAACGCTTTACCACCCAACCAACTTGGTACGGAGTAGTAGTGAACACTCACATTGTCGAACTTAATCTCTATCGGTGTTTGTGTTTCTGAATCAGTCACTGGCATTAATGGCGAGGCTTCTGAGTTTAGTGATAAGGTCGAGCTCATTCGATTAAGTCTCTCAATGAACAGCAGAAAGCGTGAGAGCTCGACTCAAGTGCATGTTTCGGTGCACCGTAAGCCACCACACCACCATCATCGATGACTAACAGCTTGTCACACGCCAACGCGCTATGCAGGTCATGGGTGATGAGTAAACCACCAATTTGACGCTGTTTAACATTGTGTCGAATCAGCTTAAGTATCTCTTGCTCTGTCACCGGATCTAACGCACTGGTTGGTTCATCGGCGATGATAATATCGGCGTTACTCAGCAAGCCAATCGCAATACACACACGTTGGCGTTGCCCACCCGAAATTTGGCTCGGGTACAACGGCAAGATGGTTTCTGGATTAGGAAAACCAAGTTGATTCAGCAACTCGGTAATTTGAATTTTTTCTTTTGATTTAAGCTTAGTGCGAGTTCCCGTCAAGGCAAGGCAGAGTTGACCTTCTATTGAAACCAGAGGGTTCAAAGCTTGAAGCGCATCTTGGAAGATAACTGCGGGGCGCTGTGTGGCAGTTCTTTGCAACATAGGCAAACCACATACCGCTTCACCAGACAGAGAAATATGACCTTCAACCTCGACCGTTTCTGGCAGAAAACCCGCAATCGCACGTGAAAGCATCGACTTACCAATGCCTGACGGTCCCATGATCGCCAACAGCTCACCTCGATAAACATCGAAGTGGATATCTTGGAAAAGGGTTCTCGAAGAGGTTTTGATCGTTAGGTGGTCAACAGACAAAAGTGGGGTGTTCACGCAGATACTCACAGATAGATGTTATAACATAACAACATTATCATTTAGCTGAGGCGATGAAAAGCGGACATTGAACTGTATCGCGTTTTACTTACAATTTTATTGACCATTTATAGTGAGTCATTACATACAAAAAAGCGCTCACCAAATTTATCGTATAAAAATAGTAAAGCGCTTTCATAAAATATTAATAATGTATTAAAGATGGCAATTAGACAGCTTAGTTAATGGCACCCTGTACTGCATCTTTGACTGGGTAACACTTCTGCTTAACTTGTGCGATGAACGGATACAGGAACGCAATACGCCCAAGATAGAACAGAGTAAACGCAAGCCACAAACCATGATTGCCCCAAATATCGATGGTGAATGCCTGTACCGCTAAGAATACCAACAAAGTCACGATGCTTGAGTCTCTAACCGGACGCGTGGTTCCCGTTCCAGTAAAGATGCCGTAAACCGTTAAGCCAAAGCCAGCCACTAGCGGGAACACAATTAACCACGGAGCCATCTCTTGGTACAGCGTGACCAGCGCTGGAATATCGGTAAACAAGAAAACAATCATATCTTTAAAAATCAAAGTTAAAAGCGTCAGCGCGGCAATGAAACCTGCCGTCCATTGGAAGTTAAGCCTTAAAACACGATCAAGCATTGAAGGGTTCTTCTGTCCTACCGCCTTACCTGCAAACACACTCGATGCGTTGGCAATACCATCAAACATATAGCTGACAATGAAGGTCACCTGCATCAAGATCGCGTTAGCCGCTAGAACATCGGTACCCAGTTTAGAGCCAGTACGCGCCATCATGTTGAAGAACACCAAGATACAAATGGTGCGAAGCAATAGATCGGTATTCGAAGAGATGATTGTCGATAGGTCTTTCTTGGTCATCTTCGAGCCTTGCAAGAACTCAGAGATCGAAATATTGCTGGTCTTCATCACCAAGGTCACACCAATCGCAAAGGTGGTAACTTGTGCAATCAAACTTGCGTAAGCCACACCTGCGACACCCAAATCGAAATAAAGTACAAACACCGCATCCAAGACAATGTTCAACACATTACCAAACACTTGTGTATAAAGAACGTCTTTGGCTTTCGCCTGTCCCATTAACCAACCAATAATGGTGTAGTTAAGCAACACGAAAGGCGCGCCATAAATCAAAATACTGAAGTAGATATGCGCGTGCTCGGCTACATTGGCTTCAGGCTCTATCACCCACATTGCGCCTTGCCAGATGAGTGGTTGTATCAAGATAAAGATCAAACCCACTAAACCAGACAGCACAAACGGACGCATCAAGCTACCCGCCAAATCAGTGCGGTTTCCCTTACCCAGTGCCATCGCACTTTGGCCCGTGGTACTGACACGGAAAAAACCAAACAACCAATACATGGTGTTCATAATGATGGTGCCGATCGCTACGCCACCAATCAATTCAGCAATACCAAGTTGGCCAATAACAGCGGTATCCACAGCACCTAACAGAGGTTGTGTCACCGTTGAGATGATGAAAGGGAAAGCGATTTTCAGATAATCTTTGTGGGTAATGGTCATATTCTATCGAGTGATATTAAGAACTATTTGCAATTAGAACGAAATGCTATCGTTTAATCCGTACGTTGTCATCATTTACTTAGAGTAGATTATCAACAAAGCATCTTTATCTTAGGCCAACTGCATAAAATCGTTAGCTGCTATTGGTTGTGCTAATTTGTCTCAACAAAAGATCAAAGTCTGGTTCAACAAAACAGCACAACCATCGATTAGTAAAAGCTCACGGGAAGGTAGAAATCGAGTTCGAACACTTCATCGGTGTTGAGAAAATGATTCTGATGATAATGCACATACGCGGGAGTCGAGCGCTGTTTGAAACCAGATGTGGGTAGCCACTTTTCTAACACCATACTGATCTGTGGTAGCAGTTCTCCATAGCGGCCATTTAGTCGAAACACAGCGTGTAAGCCGCCCGGAATCACCATCTGATTCACAACACTGCGATACTTAATCGGCTCATCAATCGCGATACACGCGACATAACGACACTGATCCATTTCAACCCAAGCAGGGTTTGAGTGATGCAAACCAAATTGGCTCGAAAAATCACGCTGTTCGGAATTCGCCCACGCTTTCAATATCAACCACGCATTGCGAATAGAGCGGTTATAACCCGTATGTCGAACATAGGCCGCCATGCGTTCAGGCACTTCAACGATCTTGGGTTCGGGCAATACTCGCTGCGCCACATTCAAATAGCCCGCCGCCACTTCGGGATCTTTCAAATAGGGTTTTTCTGCTACTTGTAAATCGTGTTTACGCCACTCGCCCGGAGACATATTAAAGGTCGCTTTAAATGCTCGACTAAACGAAGACACCGAGCTAAAGCCACATTTATGGGCGATCTCGACCACTGACGAGCTGGTATCAAACATCAATTGGTTGGCTGCATACTCCATTCGAGTGCGTCGGATATATTGATGCAACGACTCCCCGACCACGCTTTTAAAGGTGCGATGAAAGTGCTGTTCTGAATAGGCCGCTATCTCAGATAACTCTTTGGCAGACAAAGGCTGACTGATGTCTTGGTGAATATGGAACAGGACATCATTGATTCGCGATATGTGTTGACGTGACATCGTTTAAATAGCATAAATGGACATGTTTAAGAGCATAAACGGACACGCTTGTTTTTACAATTGCCGTGTAATATCAAGCGATAGAATAAAAACGATAAACGACGAGACACAACACATGGAAATCGCACAGTCATTACAACAGATTCAATCTTCATACATTCGAGAGATCCTCGCAGCCGCAAGTGATCCAAATGTCATCTCATTGGCCGGTGGTTTACCGGACGAGAAAACATTCCCTATCGATTTAATGAAGCCAACGCTAGAAAACCTAGCGAACATGCCTGAAGTTTTCCAATACGGTTCTACTGCCGGTTACGGCCCGTTGCTTGACCACCTAACACAAAGCTACCAATTGCCAGAATCACACACGGCAATGATTTGTACTGGCTCTCAGCAAGGTTTGGATTTGATTGCGCGTGCGTATGTCGATCCAGGTGATGTGGTTGTGATGGAAGCGCCAAGCTACTTAGGTGCGATGCAGGTGTTTGGCCTAGTTCAAGCAAACATTGCGACCGTGTCTCAAACCGAATTTGGGCCGAATCTAGATGAATTGGAAACATGCTTTGCACAGCAAGCGCCAAAAATGTTCTACGCGGTGCCTGATTTTCACAACCCAACCGGTGTGTGCTGGGCAACAGAAACTCGTCAAAAAGTGGCTGAGCTGTGTATCAAGTACAACGTAGCCTTCATTGAAGATGCGCCATACCGTGAGCTGCGTTTCACAGGTACGGAACTGCCATTGGTTTCTTCGTTCTGCCCTGACAACTCTATCGTTCTTCGTTCATTCTCTAAGATTGCATCGCCAGGCTTACGCATTGGCGCGGTAACAGGTAAACGCAGCTACCTTGAGCCACTGATCAAAGTCAAACAAGGCGCGGATTTACACTCAAGTGTACCTATGCAAGCACTGCTTGTTGGTCTTCTAAAACATGAAGACTTCAACGTACACATGGAAAACATTCGCACACTGTACAAGTCTCGTTATGAAGTGTTGTTCTCAGAGCTAAAAAAACAACTGCCTGCAGATTGCGTGTTAAAAGCCGTAGATGGCGGGATGTTCATTTGGGTAGAAATCCCAGAGTGCGATACCTTCGAATTAGCTAAGACTTTGCTATCGAATGGTGTGGCGGTTGTACCAAGCCCAGTATTTTATCCAAAGGCCGATGAAGCAAAAGCCGCACTGCGCTTAAACTTCACTAACGCCAACCCAGAAGAATTAACAGAAGCGGTGAAACGCTTAGCGGAAGTACTTAACCAAGCGTAATCGCTGATTAAGTCAGACAGATTCAATACCAAGGCCCTGATGTATTTTTACAGCAGGGCCTTTTTGGTTTGGGAATACGTGTTGTAATTCGAACCAGATAAAACGGTTTCATTGCATTTCTTAGTCCAAAAGCCACACTAATAACAATGCTAAATAGCCCTACTTTTGGTTGGTTTTTGTCCTTCCTTGGCTTGGTTATACTGCGGCGGATTTTAATAAGCCAATATGGGCAAACCTGAGTAAATCAAACTCAGTATGTATCATAAAAGGCAACCGCTCTGGATTTACGTTCCAGCTCGCAGAAAGGAAAAACCATGTCTCAATATGTTGTATGTGCTCTGTATAAATTCGTAGCACTTGATGATTACCAAGAAATTCGCCAGCCACTCACTGACGTGTTAGAAGCCAACCAAATCCGCGGTACTTTGCTACTTGCGAGTGAAGGCATCAACGGCACCGTTGCAGGTAAGCGCGAATCTATCGACGCTCTTCTTCAATGGTTCAAACAAGATTCTCGTTTGGCTGATGTTGTTTACAAAGAGTCGTTCAACGAAGAACAACCATTCAACCGCACCAAGGTTAAGCTTAAGAAAGAGATCGTAACCATGGGCATTGAGGGTATCGACCCACGCCACGTTGTCGGCACTTACGTGAAACCAAACGAATGGAACGCTCTGATTTCTGATCCTGATGTAATTCTGGTTGATACTCGCAACGACTACGAAGTCGATATCGGTACATTCAAAAATGCTGTAAACCCAAACACAGAAACCTTCCGTGAATTCCCTCAATACGTTGAAGACAACCTTGATCCTAAGAAGCACAAGAAAGTTGCGATGTTCTGTACTGGCGGTATTCGTTGCGAAAAATCAACAGCCTACATGAAAGAACAAGGCTTTGATGAGGTTTATCACCTTGAAGGCGGCATTCTTAAGTACCTAGAAGAGGTACCTGAAGAAGAGAGTATGTGGGAAGGCGACTGCTACGTATTTGATGGTCGAGTTGCAGTAAACCACCAGCTAGAAAAGAGCGGTTACGATGTGTGTAACGCGTGTCGCCTGCCAATCACTGACGAAGACAAAGCCTCTAAACACTTCGAGAAAGGCGTAAGCTGCCCTAAGTGTATTGATAAGCACAGCGACGAGCAGAAAGCCCGTTTCCGTGAACGTGAAAAGCAAGTTCAACTGTCGAATGCTCGTGGCGAAACCCACGTAGGCGGCGAAGCTGCTCACCTTATCGAGCAACGCAAAAAAGAGAAGCTTGCACACAAAGAGCAGCAACGCTCTGGTAAGAAAGCAAAGTAAACTTTCTGCTTTAAACTCTTATAGTTCTAAACATATAACTATAAATAGTTAGCTATATACATACAAAAGGGCGCAAGTTCGAGGATAATCCTACGAGTTTACGCCCTTTTTTGATCGCTTTACGGCTTTGTGTTTTGAACCACATTTCTTTCGAAAAATTACTTCTATACTGTTAATAATTCGACTAGAGAGGAAGTGCCAATGCTCAATGAAAACCATGCCTTTATCTTAGATTTCCCAGATCTTAAATTAGACATTGTTCAGCTCAACCACGACGACGAAAAATTCAAAGCAGACATGCAGAAATACCACCAACTCGACTACGACATCCGTCAGCTAGAAATCTCTGGCAGCCCTATCGATGACGACAGCATGCACAACCTCAAAGTAGAACGCATGGAGCTCAAAGACTCGCTACACAAACAGCTCACGCGCCATCACGCGCTTAAGATCGTATAGAAAAATCAATCCAAGACTTTATTCTTAGCCATGCATCACGCATGGCTTTTTGGTTTCATCACTTCGCAAATCTAAGCTAATTCGGCTTCTTCAATTATGTTACTGTTTGCTTATTCAAAGGCGTTTGATAAGGAAGCGGTAAAAGTGGCAATGAAAGAAGAGAACATACAACTCCAACTCTCTTCAAATTCTGAATTCGATGAACTGTTTGCGTGTGTTAAACAAGGTATTTTCATACACGTAGATAGCGTTTTCGGCTGGGATGACGACTTTCAACGTCAACGACTTTTAAACGAATACCATCCATCTTGGTTTCATTGGGTATATCGCGAAAATAAAAGAGTGGGGCTCGCCTGCTTTAAACCTTATGACAACGCATACCATATTCATTTGCTGATCATTTTCCCCCAGTACCAAGGTCGTTCGCTTGGCAAGCAAGTCATGACTCTCATACATAAAAAAGCTATGGCAGAGCAACTTAGTCAAGTCACTCTATCGAGTTTTAAAAGTAATGCTCGTGCTATTAACTTTTATCAATCGCTTGGCTATCACGTTGTTGATGAAGGAGATGATGATTTTGTGGGGATGGAGCTCAATCTATACCACAAACACCATCTCTAATTAAACGCTCTGGCAACACGGCCATTACTGCTCAGTACATAATGACCAATATAAGCTGGGATAAATACCGATTGCCCTTTGGTGAGTGTCAGGTGTTCACCTTTCTGACTCATTAACGTTAAATCATCATCTATCGCCATTAAAATTTCAGCACCGCTTGTGATCACTTCTTCTTGCTGAGGGCGATGAAAGATATTGAAATCAAAATCACTGACAGGAATATCATAACTATCACATTGACCCAGTTTTAAGGGCGCTAACAACAAGCGTTCAAACGGGATTGGTGTAAACTCTGTGCAGGCAACCAACTCAGCGACATCAATGTGTTTTGGCGTTAAGCCAGCTCGCAGCACATTGTCTGAATTGGCCATGATCTCGAGCCCAGTTCCCTTAATGTAAGCATGCGGAGTATTCGCATTCAAATACATCGCTTCACCCGGGTTCAATGTGATCAAGTTAAGAAGCAGAACACAAAATAGACCAATATCGTTTGGATACTGATGACTAAGCTCAATAACCAAAGCAAACTCAGATTGACCTTGGTGAGCGGCTGCGTAAGCCAGAAGTTGCTCTAATGCTCGGTGTTTACGTTGGTCGTCCAGAGTTAATAAATCACGGAAAAACGCCTCTAAACCTAGAGAATCAAGGTGGTTGCCAAACTCTTCAACTAAACCAGCCAGCTCGCTCGAATTCAACTTTCTGAACAACCCTAATATTTCATCGAATTCTCGAAAGCCATTCATTGCTTGATATTCAGTGATCGCGTAAACCAATTCAGGTTTGTGGTTAGAGTCTTTGTAATTACGATGTCCTGCAGTCAGAGGGATTCCTGCTTGCTCCTCTCTTGCAAAGCCAACCTCTGCTTGGCGCTTGTTTGGGTGAACCTGAACAGACAACGCTTTTTCTGCTGCCAAGATCTTAAACAAGAACGGCAGCTCACCAAACTCCTGCGCAATATCGCTTGATAGATAGGCCGGTTTATTCTTGTTAATCAGCTCAGAGAGAGGCACCAAGTGCTGGTCAAGCTTAACCATTGAGCAACCTTTTGGATGCGCTCCCATCCAAACTTCCGCTTGCGGCTCTTGTGACTCATTCTGAAAGCCAAACAGTTCACGTATCGAAGAAATGCTCCCCCATGCATAATTTTGGATGGTGTTTTCCATTGGGAAAAATGAGTGTTCTGAGAGGTGGCTGAGTGACATGGCGTTTTCCGTAGTGAGCCCTTTGAACACAATTCAGAGAGCTGATTTCTAATAACGTAAATAATTAGAAAGACTACAGAGCTCGGCTAGAACCCACATGAGATGAGGTCTTAGACGCAATAGGAAAAATTCTTAGAAACAGGTGAGACCGATGAAAAGCGTGAAAATAGTCACATTTGAATATCACGTATAGAAAGCGCCGAAAATAAGATAGCGGCTTGTATCGCACTGGTTACAGCAGCGATACAAGCATCTGAATACAAACACTAGTGACTATCTTGTTATCGTTCCTTAAAAGCTAGAGCGAGCTTCTGCACTTTTCTGAGGTGATTGAGCTTGTAAGAAAGGCAGTAACAGCAAGCCAATAACGGCCGCACAAGTCGAGATGGTAATGAAGAACCCACTCCAGCCGTAAGCTTCTAGAACGAGCGCTAATGGGTAACCAGAAAGTGCTGCTCCCATGTAAGCAAACAAGCCAACAAAACCTGTCGCCGCCCCGGCAGAGTCTTTATGTGAACATTCCGCCGCCGCCATGCCAATAAGCATTTGAGGGCCAAAAACAAAAAAGCCAACGCAGAATAGCCCAGCCGCTTGAAACACAAAGTTGGTTAAAGGCATAAGCCATAAAGCCGAAACCGAAAGGAAGATGCCAATCGCAAACAAGATGTTCATTGGACCGCGGTTGCCACCAAACAACCTATCCGATCCCCACCCAGCAACAAGTGAACCAACAAAACCTCCTATCTCGAACAGAGACAAGGCAGCGTTGGCGTTGATCAAACTGTAATCGTGTTCTTCGGTGAGGTATAAATTGCCCCAGTCGTTAACTGCCGTTCTTACGATGTAAACCAACACATAACTAAAGGCGAGCAACCAAATGTACTTATTGCTGAACACATAGGTTTTCAGGATCTCTCGATAGCTTAACCCTTGCCCATGGCTCTCTTGCGCTAATTCCAGGTGATCACTGCGCCACTTCCCTACCGTCGGAAGTCCCATGGTGGTGGGCTTGTCACGTAAGCGCCAGCAGACAATAAGACCGATAAAAACACCAATCACACCCGGCCAGATAAACCCAGCTCGCCAACTGAACTGCAGCGTTAGATAACCCACAAGAATAGGGATAAGCGCTCCACCAACGTTGTGCGCTGTATTCCAGATTGCCCAGCGAAAGCCTCTTTCGGAGCGAGAATACCAAGTCGTCAATAACTTGGAACACGATGGCCAGCCCCAACCTTGGAACCATGCATTCAGTACCCATAGCGAGATAAAAGCCGCTAACGAACTCGAAAAGCCAAACGCGATGTTTATCAGACCAGTCGCGATTAGGCCAAGCCCCATGAAGTAACGAGGGTTCGACCGATCCGATATCGTGCCTGAGATAAATTTCGATAAGCCATAAGAAAGATAAAAGAGCGTGCCAATTAAGCCGATATCGCCTTTGTCCAAACCTAGATCGGTGATCATTGCAGGCGCGGCGTAATTAAAGGTTTTACGAGTGAAGTAAAAACCCGCATAGCCGACATACATTCCTATCATGATGTGAAGGCGCCAATAGCGATAACTCTGATTGACCTCATCATCAGTTAGAGCATCACTCTCTGACGTTGTTGAGCGCAGAAATCCAAACATATTCGTTCTCACACTTTAGGTAATGTAACGCTGATATTGGTACCCGAAGATGAGCCATTAGCGTTGATTGTCATCTTGCCGCCGAGCGCCTGAACACGCTCTTGCATACCGCGAACACCCATTCCTTTGAGAAGATCTTGCGCTGTAAAACCAATGCCATTATCTGATATCTGAAGATAAGCCTGGTCACCTAAAAGCAGTTCAATTCTGATTTCGCTCGCGTTGGCGTATTTAGAGGCATTGTTTAGAGATTCTTGGCACAGCCTGAAGATAGTGACCTTAAGCGTGTCACTCAAACACGAGTAATCACCTTGCCAATTTAACTGAATATCAACGCCGTGATCCGAAAACTCCATCTCTCGAATAAGCTGTTCCACGGAATCTTTTAGGTCCAGATCGTCCAGCATCTTAGGTCTTAATTTTGTAAGTAGACGTTTGGTGGTGTCATAAACATTCAAAGATAATGATTCAATGGTACCCGCACAGCGAACGCTCATCTCAGCCGCGTCGACACGTTTAATAATGCTTGCCTGAGTACGAATTGCCGTGATGTTTTGGCCGATTTCATCATGCAGTTCACGCGCAATATCACGACGAACCGACTCTTCAGCGGTAACTAACTGACGTGAAAGGTTTTGATTTCTGGAGAGTTCACTTCGCAATTTGGAGTTGAGATCTTTCTGCTTTTGAACCGCTAAACCAAGCAGTATACCTGTGATGGTTTGAGCAGATAGAGACAAGAGTAAGTCGGTAATTTCGAGTTTGGATGTTCCGCTGTGGGCTGCAATCAACGCGACACTATTTAACATTGTTGCAAGCAGAGCACCTTGCCATCCATAACGAACGGCGAGCAAGATAATAGGGATCGCCATACAGAACGGGGCAAAGCGCCTTAGCTCATCAGGCAAACTGGTTTGTATCAAAATACTGGCGACCAACAACACGCTATATAAAGCAATATGACGGATTTTGAACTCAACGACATTATTGATTAAGTAAGAGCTCAATGGTGCCCACTTGTTTTGGAATAGATAGTTCCAGACCAGATAACACATCGGCACCAGCATCAGTCCGCCAGTAATACTCACCAACCACACCATGTAAACAGCAGAAACATGAGAACCCACCACGGCAACGTTAATAAATGCTGTGACCATGATTAAGCTCGCCATCACTAACAAGTGACGATTCTGGTCACCAGAATAATAACGCTTGGCAATTAGCGTGGCAGGAATACTCAATCCACTGGCGATGAGTATCGTCAGCCATTGGGGTTCATCAAGCAGCAGAGCTAAAGCGATCGCAAGTCCCCACTCTGCAATATAGATGGCAGGCCAATAGTGGGTACGAGTGTGCAGCGTCATTCCCAGTCGAAGTGAAAACGGGAAAAGCAGAATGGCTAACTCAGGGTCATTAATGAAATAGAAGGCAATAACCCATAAACAGAACCATGCACAGCCAGCCATAAAAACCCCACACAGGGAGGTGGCTAGGTAAGAACGCATTAGTACTGGTCTTGTGTAAACAGTTTCGCTAACTCGACATTATTCTTAACATTGAGTTTGTCCATCGCATTGGCACGGTGTACATGCACCGTTTTATGGCTAACCCCTAGCTCTACGGCAATAGATTTTACATCGAGCCCTGTCGCCAATAACTGACACACTTCGCTTTCTCTGCGGGTGAGCTGATTTAAAGAGGCTTTATTCTTCATGGGCGTCGCAAGCTTTATGGCGATATCGGGCGTGAGATAACAGCCACCATTTGCGCTCGTGTGTACGGCTTGGATTAACTCATCAGGGCTACAGCGCTTGCTGAGATAACCTTTGGCTCCTAACTCTAATGACTTCTCAACCATCGCCGGAGAGTCATGTACGCTCAGCATGATACTGGCAATGCCTGATGGAATCTCTTCCAATAAGCTCAGGCCACTTTCGTCTTGCATTGAGATATCTAAGATCACGACATCAGGGTGACAACTTGGCAATCCTAGGCGCGCTTCTGCCGCAGAGTTGAATTCCCCCACGACCGTAATATCAGCTTCAAGACTGAGTAATTGAGCAAAGCCAGATCGAACAATGACGTGGTCATCAACAAGCGCAACATTAATCATGATATTAACCAAAATTAAGAGTAAGAAAGAAAAATAGCCCCAACAGGAGCTATCTAAAATTAAGTTTATTAATAGAGATGATACTGAATCGAACTAACGATTGGTATGATCTCACGTGCTTTAAACCAATAAAGCACGTGAGACTCGCTACGCGTTTTGAGACGCTAAGTGTATTTTCTTAGCGTGGCGAATCTTCTTCTCTTCCGCAACCGCAACGAATAGCAGTAACACGATACAAATGGCAGCTGACGTATCAAGCGCTGCGAACGTGCCTTTCCAACCCGTTAAGCCAAAAATAGGTGTGCCGTCTGCAATCATACCTAGGCCAAGTTTGGCAAAGCTGTCACCAATTAAGTAAGCAAATGTACCTTTCACGCCATCCGCAACGCTGATTGCTTTCTTAGGCACGAAACCTACTGCAGCAACACCAATCAGCAACTGAGGACCAAATACTAGGAAACCAAGCACAAACAGTGATGCTAGGTACATGAACTCACTGGTTGCATGCTGGTAGAACTCTAGCGAAACGATAATCAGGCCAAGCGATACACAAGCAACCAAAGCACGGCGTCCGTTCGCAAGGTCTGACAGATAACCCCACATTAACGTACCGACCAGTGCACCAACCTCAAACAGAGTGAAGCCTGAAATCGCGGTTTCTTTTGATAGACCTAGCTCTTGATACGCATAAACGGTAGACCATTGATCGATACCGATACGAACAATGTATAAGAAGATATTCGCGAAGCAGAGCAACCAGATCACTTTGTTTTTCAGGATGTATTCAACAAAGATCTCTTTCTTAGTCATTTGATTTTCTTCAGCAGCCGTATCTTCTTCGCTGACTTCTTCATCAAACAACTCTTCAACCGTACCTAGACCATAGGCTTCTGGAGAGTCATTACCAAAGCGCATACCAATAAAGCCAACCACAATCGCAATGATTGATGGGAACACGAACATACCGATCACGTTGCCATCAAAAAGGTAGTTAGCACCGAACAGAGCAACACCAGCGGCACCTGCGCCACCCACGTTGTGCGACATATTCCAAAGGCCTAAATAAGAACCACGCTTGTTACGAGGCGTCCATTTAGTGATGGTCGAGTAGCTTGAAGGACCGCCGGTACTTTGGAAGAAACCACTCAACGCATAGAAGGCAACCATCAAGAATAAGCTAGCACTGCCACCGCCCATACTGAAGCTGAAGCCCAACATAGCGATACCAGAAAGGACAAGCATGAATGGCAGGAACTGCTTGGTGTTTTTACCATCGGCATAATAGGAAACGACGGTTTTACCGATACCGTAAGTGATAGAGAAACCCAGACCGATAAGACCTAGATCCGTCATCGATAATCCATAAGTAGAAATCATGTCGTTTTGCGCGACATTGAAGTTCTTACGGATCAAATACATGGTTAGATAACCAATGAACACGACGAGGTAAGATTGTAGGAATGGTTTAAACCACATTTTTCTTCTAGTTTCGACCGGAAGATCCAGCGTCGGTTTTCGAACCTGATCTAGGAACTTTAACATTGTGAACTCTCTTATTTTTTGTGAGGTCTGCACGGCATAATTGCGGCCATACATTGTTTGTTAGTTGACCGTGAAATAATAAGGAGTCTAAAAATCGACCGCATGAGAGAGGGTCTTAGAATAACTAGGAAAAATTCTTAGTTCAGAATTGGGAGTCAAGAAAGCGTGAACAGCATCACTTTGTTTACGGTCTGTTATGGATTGATATTACGATAACAAAAGTCACTCATTTCAGGGCTGACGAACCTTGTAAATAAACAGAAACGAGTGGATTACTTCACTAAAAAAACACCAGTATCGGTTCATCACCATAAAACTCCATGGTCATGGTGTGTCCGATACTGGTTCAGCATTCATTCTGATTAAAATAGATTCAATAGGCTTGTTACGTTTCGCGTGAATCGTACTACAGTCGCTTGCCGCTACCGTCTTCCCACATTACTTCACATTCATCTTTGATGGCAGCTTTTAATAATTCAACCAGTGGGAACGCTCGACTACCGATATTAACAGGCGCTTCAACCACCTCTTCTTCATTGTCGTCATCAGTATTTTCATGCTCTACGGACTTGCTCTGCTCTGCTGCAATAGCAGCACGTAGATTATCCAGAGCTTGAGGAACCTCTGAAGCATCCATAGCACCTGGGATGGAGCCGCTATGCCCAAGCATCTTGATGAACTGGAGGCCGACTTCACCAAACATCGTGACACTAGCATGAGCTTTACAACTAAAGGTAATTAACATAATGAGCCTTTCTTAATTTTGGTCGTTTACAAACTATGTGGAGTAACTCTCTGGAAAGCAAGTAGATAAACATCAAACAACGGTTACAAGTTTGATGCTTAAATCTAATCTTCTAGAGATGACCAGCACCATCGGTGATATACATCACTATTTGGAATTGATTGAACAGCCTTTCATATGAAACCTTGATAGTAGTCACACTAAATAGACATCTAAGCCTCTGCATAGCTTGTTATTTAATCTACTATTAACACCATTATCAAAAACTTTGGCACAGATCACATGAAAAGGCTCGTCGGCAGGCACCTAGAAGAAATGGCGGACATACGATCCACCCGCAAGCAAAAAATTGTTCACTCCTTTTCACTGACTGCCGCTGCGTTATTCATTTTCTACACTTGGGCTTACTTCCAAGGCCAACATTACACGCTGTCGGTTTTCGAACTGTGTTTTGCACTTATCGCTATCTCCAATGCATTTTACGTAAGAAAAGTCATTAACCCTGAGTATTCAGAATTGATCCTGAGCGGTGTTTTACTGGTTCAAGGGGTCATCCTATTTTTGTACAGTCACGCCATTCCTGACCGAATTCTTTGGCTCTACCCTATTCTGGCGGCGGTGATTTTTATCAATGACTTCAGAATTGGAATCATCTTCAGCACCTCATTTTGTTTGTTTATCAGCACCTTAATTACGGCAATGCCCAATAACTTTTCTCTGCCATTTAACAGCACACATCGGTTTATTCTTAGCCTGTTTACCATGAGCTTGGTGTGTCACACGTCCGCTTATTACTACACAAAAGCCGTCAGTTATATTCAACGCCTGTATAAAGAAGGCATTGAAGATCTCGCTTACAGAGATCAGTTAACCGGCTTGGCAAACCGTTGGAGCTTTGAACGCTGGGCGACAGAAAAACTAGCTACCGTGGATAGTGAGCGATCACTTACGGCATTGGTCTTTTTGGATATAGATGACTTTAAAGGCATTAACGACAGCTACGGGCACGATGTGGGAGACAGTGTCTTACAGCATTTTGCCAATCGCTTGAGCAACAACATTCGAACCAGAGACAGAAAAAGCCATGAATACGATTATTCCATCGCGCGCTTTGCTGGAGACGAGTTTGTTCTGATGCTCTACGATGTGCCAACTCGTAAAGATCTAGACGGCATTCTAGATAGGATCTGCGGGCTGTTCGAAAGCGGCTGCCAAACAAACGAGAGAATCAAGGAATTGACGTTAAGTGTTGGGGTTGCTTTGTATCCGCAAGATGCCCAAGAATTACATGAGCTGACGAGATGTGCTGATAAAGCGATGTATGTTGCCAAGCATTCAGGAAAAAACCGATATGCTTATTATCACGACAACCCAGTATCGACCCTGATAGAAGAACTACCAACGAGCCTTGTTAGCTCAGCACCGGATTCATCTGAACTTGAAGATTGCTTTGAAGCGAAGATCGAAGGGAACAATGTTACGCTATTAAAAACGCGCCAACGCTAGCCATTCCTATAACGGAGCGGCGCTGCTAACCTGCAAGGTACATAAGCCAAAGACTCACTAACCCGATCATAATAATCCATATGACTTGACGTGTTCGGTTTGGGTTATTCCCTTTAGGTCGCCTCACCACGGTTTTAAAAGCGGCTTGCTTAGCTGACTGAATAAACGGCGCTTCTATCTCACGTTTTTTCACGCGGCGTTTAACTGCGCTGTTTGCAACCTCTGTAAAGCGCTGGCTTTGCTCCGTTGTAAAGTCGTTATCAAAACCTATCCGACCATGCCTTTCGCCATGTTTTTGCTGAACTGCCATAGCGGCCTCCTTGGCGATATACTATCTATTGAGTATAGACATAATTTCATATTGTTACCTGTTCAAGATTTTCGAATAAGTCACTCAACGCTGTGCCATCTTCTTTTTAAATCAAATTACATAAACTACAGCTATTCAAGTTTATGAGGGTTTCAAAATGACGAATGTAAGAGCAGTAGATCATGTGATTACAGCACATGCCACCTCAGATGGTGATGGCGTCAAAATCCAACGACTCGCAGGTTTTAATAACGCACGTTTCTCTCCATTTTTAATGATTGATGAACTGAAGTCGGATGAAAGCAAAGACTATGTTGGCGGCTTTCCTCCACATCCTCACCGTGGGATAGAAACGCTCACTTACATGCTCCAAGGTCACTTCCAACACAAAGACCATATGGGGAATGTTGGAGAGCTACGCAGCGGTGGCGCTCAATGGATGGCCGCAGGCCGTGGTGTCATTCACAGCGAAATGCCAATGATGGAAGAAGGTGCGCTGCATGGTTTTCAGATTTGGATAAACCAACCTGCGACACACAAAATGCAGCCAGCTCAGTATCACGATTTCCAAAGTGAAAGCATCGCGGAGCATCAAAGTGAACAAAGTGGTTTGTTAAGAGTGATTGCCGGAGGGTTTGAACTGCACAACCAAACTGACAAGGATTCAGAGGCTTTACGAGCGCAGGGTCCATTACAGAAAACAGGTGTGCCATTAAGCGTTGCGGATTGGCGCTCTCATTCTGGGCAAAAAGTCACGTTAGGGACTAATGTTAATCACAATGCCATGACTTATGTGTACCGAGGCAGTATTAAGATCGGCGACAAAGTCATCAACCAAAGTCAACTTGCCCTGCTCACCAAAGCTGAATTGTTGTCTTTAGAAAGCCTAGAAGATTCAGGTGTACTGATTTTTTCTGGTGAACCGATTAATGAACCTGTTGTGCACTATGGTCCGTTTGTCATGAACTCGATGGAAGAGATTGAACAAACAATTCAAGACTACAACAACGGTGTGTTTGAGACTTACTGATGTCTTGGCTTTGAGTTGAGCTTTGAAGATTGAAGATTGAAGATTGAAGATACTTTGCAACGAACAACGATTTGGTCATCCATTTGATGACTACAAAAACAAGTGACACTATCCACTGCCGGTTACTATCACTTATTTAACCACGCTCCTAGAGCGTGGTTTTTTTCTATTAAATCAGAGACAAACGATGCCTGATTGAACAAATTTAGACCTGATTACAAGTACTCACATAGGTAAGCAGTCGCTTCTTTTACCTGTAGGTCGAATGAAGAGTCACCCGCAACGTCAAAAGACTCACCAGATTGGTATGTCGTCCAGTCATCATCACCAACACGCTTTACAATCAAAGCACCTTTAACAACGGTCATCTTTTCTGGAGCAGCAGTACCGAACGTGTACTCACCAGCCGCCATTACACCAACACTCACATCAGCACCAGACTGGTTAAACGCTAACGACTTAACGCCACCTTCAAAGTATGTGTTTTCTTTAATCATTGTACTTCCTTGTTATCTTCAAATTGCAATTATTGAGCTCACCGAGTAAGCCTATGCGTAAATTTAGGTGATAATTGTTTTAACCAATTCGAGACTTTCCTACAAGAAATAAATACGCATAGCTTAAGCATTTCTGGAGTTCGCTTTCATTGATAGCGTAAATACTGAGGAGCAAGGCTAAAAACCACTAACGCAACCACATTTATTAGAACATTCGATCCTGCTTCTAACTCTTAGAACAATTTTTGCAAACTAAGGTTTTAATTAATAGAATCTAAAACAATATCAGTCGAAAAATGAAGAGATAATGGCAAAAAAGCCGACTAAAAGCAGAGATCTATTTGCCAACTCGTTACTCTACGGCTTCCTATTAGCTGGCTGTATGGTTGCCCTCACCGCCGGCTATTTTGCTTACCAAGCCCACCAGCAATCTGTCAGCCCAAGCAACGTCTATGGCACATGGATAGAGATTGCGGCGCCACCTTACAACACCGACATCCTGACACTTTCAGAAAACGGTGTGATGATGAATCATCGTCTTATCACTACCTCATTCGATTTTGACGGGAAGATCGTCACGATCAACACTGGCTCTGGAACCACCGTTTACACCATCAGTGGTACTTACGATTCGCCTCGCTTAAAGCGATTAGAGCCAAGCGTACCATCTCAGCAATTTATTAAAGAAGGCTACGAAGATACTGCGACTGGTGATACCCATAGTGTCATGCAACAACGACGCGCTTCCTTAGCTGAGCAATTCAAAAGATAACCCTCTTATCCATACTGCCATAAGCATTCGTCTTCAAGTTTACCCGTCGATCGACCCCGCTCGCTCAACATACTTCACTTTGTGATTCAGCTTCAATCCACAGTATTTTCTTATAGTTTGTCGCACCTTTTCATAACTTCATGTCGTGAATTTTCACTTGTGAGATTTTCCTACTGAAGGATGTTTTATTTTATAAAACATGGACTCAGCCTCTCATTCATTAAGCAACAGAATTGTAACAAGATACAATTTTTTAGTTGTCCATCGAAAACGGATTTATTTTCAGTTATGAAATTAAAACTCCCTCGAATACTGACTGGGAAGCTCCTTCAAAACTGATTGGAGCCGTTTATGGGGCCATTGGGTTCTCGTAATCTTCAAGGAATGAGAGAAATAGTATGATTCGTATAAATACCTGTGCTGCAAGCATTGCTCTAGCGCTATCTGGTACAGCATTAGCTGCTCCAACAGCACCTAGCATCGACATGTACGGTTCCAACAACCTGCAATTTTCTAAAATTGAACTCGCGATGGAAACCACCTCTGGCTACAACCAGATGGTGAAATATCACGACCAAGCGAAGGTCGACGTTAAGTTCAACCAATGGAGCGGAACGTCAGGAAACACGTACAACATCTACTTTGATGGCGTTAAAGTGGCCACCGGCCCAATCACTGGCAGCCAAACCACAGCTTCATTCGAATATGGCCAAGGCGGCTTATTTGAGATGGAAATCGAAGCGTGTGATGAAACAGGTTGTAGCAAGAGCGCACCTGCTCAAATCACGATCGCTGATACCGATGGCTCACACTTAGCGCCACTTGCGATGAATGTGGATCCGAACAACAAGTCATACAACACAGATCCAAATACGGTAGTCGGTACTTACTTTGTAGAGTGGGGTATTTACGGCCGTGATTACACCGTTGATAACCTACCCGCTGACAACTTAACCCATATCCTTTATGGCTTCATCCCAATTTGTGGTCCGAACGAATCAGTTAAATCAGTAGGCGGTAACAGCTACAACGCACTCATGACAGCTTGTCAGGGTGTTAACGATTACGAAGTGGTGATTCATGACCCTTGGGCGGCTTTCCAGAAAAGCTTCCCTCAAGCGGGACACGAATACAGCTCACCGATCAAGGGTAACTACGCAATGATGATGGCGCTCAAACAGCGTAATCCTGATTTGAAGATCATCCCATCGATTGGTGGCTGGACGCTGTCTGACCCGTTCTTTGATTTCACAACTAAAGCCAACCGTGACACCTTTGTAGCGTCTATTAAGAAATTCCTTAACACATGGAAATTCTACGACGGTGTGGATATCGATTGGGAATTCCCTGGTGGTGGCGGTGCTGCTCCAGACCTTGGTGATCCTGTAAATGACGGCCCAGCTTACATTGCACTGATGGCAGAACTTCGCGTGATGCTAGATGAGCTAGAAGCGGAAAACGGTCGTACTTACGAGCTCACTTCTGCGATCGGTGTTGGTCACGATAAGATTGAAGACGTGAACTACGGCGATGCTATCCAATACATGGATTACATCTTCGCAATGACTTACGACTTCTACGGCGGTTGGAACAACGTGTTAGGTCACCAAACAGCACTAAACTGCGGTAACTTCATGCGTCCTGGTCAATGTGATGGCACAGGCCTTGATGAAAATGGCGAACAGTACACAGGCCCAGCTTACACCACAGACAACGGCATCCAATTGCTACTTGAACAAGGCGTTCCAGCGAACAAACTTGTGGTTGGTACAGCGATGTACGGTCGTGGCTGGGAAGGCGTATTACCATCATCACTCACCGATCCTAGCGACCCTATGACAGGGGTGGGTAACGGCAAACTGAAAGGTAGCTCTGCGCAAGGCGTATGGGAAGATGGCGTTATCGATTACAAAGGCATTAAGGCGAACATGCTTGGTACGAACAACCAAGGGATCAATGGCTTCGAATACGGCTACGACGTAATGGCAGAAGCGCCTTACGTTTGGAACCGTACTTCAGGCCAGCTCATCACATTTGATGATGACCGCTCAGTAAAAGCAAAAGGCGCGTACGTTCGTAGCCTTGGCCTTGCGGGTCTATTCTCTTGGGAAATTGATGCAGACAACGGCGACATCCTCAACGCAATGCATGAAGGCCTTGCTGGCGGTACAACAGATCCTGTAAACCGTAAACCAACGGCAGCTGCAGGCGCAGACCAATCAGTTGAAGGCCCAGCCTCTGTTTCTCTAGATGGCAGCGCTTCAAAAGACAGCGACGGTACAATCGCGAGCTACGCTTGGTCTCAAGTCGGCGGTACAGCAGTAACACTGGCGAACGCTAATGCTGCGGTTGCGAGCTTCGATGTTGTTGAAGTCGCTCAGCAAGAAACACTAACCTTCAGCCTAACGGTAACGGACAACGAAGGTGCTACTTCTACTGACACCGTTGTTGTAACAGTAAGCCCTAAAGATACAGGCCCAGTAAACACAGCACCAGTAGCAGTGGTTACGGCTCCGGCTGAAGTTAATGCGGGTGATGTAGTCGTGGTTGATGCTTCGGCTTCAAGCGATGCAGACCAAGACACATTGACCTTCACATGGGATGTACCTGCTGGTATTGATGCAACGGTTCAAGGTTCTTCAGTGAGCTTTGTCGCGGCGGAATACACGCAAGATACGACGCTGAACTTCTCTGTAACGGTCAGCGATGGCACTGATACATCGGTAGCGGCTACTTCAGTGAACGTTCTTAAGAAAACCACAGGCGGCGGTACTTGTACTAACGCTTGGGATTCAAGTGCGGTCTACACTGGCGGCGACCAAGTAACTCAAGGCGGTAAGGTTTGGGAAGCAAAATGGTGGACAACAGGTGAAGATCCAACAACGACAGGCCAATGGGGCGTGTGGAAAGAGATCGGTCCTGCAAGCTGCTAACTAAAAATAGTGCTTAGTTAAATACTGACTAAGCATCAACTAAATCCCTAAAACAAAGGCCAACCAGATACTGTCTGGTTGGCCTTTTTATTTATGTTTTCTGAGCTTTGAGCTTACGATCTTTTTACTGGCGTTCTACTGACTTGCGCTCGTTATACCAATCACAGTAAGCAAGTGTTCAAAAATAGCGCAGGAAAAAAGCTTGAGAACAAGGCTGCTCTTTTCAATAAATAGTTTCGATAAGTAGTTATTCTACAATCAAAAAATCTAACGACGTTATCGAGATTTTTAACAAGCTAGGGTGAACAGTTATTTACTACGATTGGTATTAGACTTAGCCAATTAAGTTATCAAAGCTCTCGAACACTTGTGGGCACTTCATTACTCGCCCGTGGCCCTGTCCTTGAGTCGCAATTAAAGTAACGCGACCCATTTCATTAGCCGCACGCTGAGACACATCAAACTTAGTAAACTTGTCTTGCTCATCATGAACGATGATCGTCTGAGACTCACGAAGCGCTAGCTTTCCATAGGGATCAACAGACTGAATCGGGTAGTTAAACTGCTCTTCGACTTCTCCAACTACCGCCTCGAACAGTTTCATTGAGTAGCCAGAACGCGCAACGCTGCCAAATAGGTTTTCTAGATAATCCAGTACAGGTGCAATCAGCAATAATGGCTTGTTTTCCAATTTAACGTGCTTACATTCCAACGCAGAAGCCGTGCCCATACTGTGACCGACCAAACCTGCTACCTCACCCACCGAATCGAGAATCGCTTCAAGGCCGTTCACAAACGCAGGAATATGACCATGTACACCATCACTGCCACCATGAGCAGGGTGATCATAAGCCAGAGCCGTAAAACCTTTAGCGGCGATATGTTCCATCAGAGGGAAAAACTGACTCGCGGTGCCAGACCAACCATGAGTCAGCACCCAAACAGGCCCCGTACCCAAAGAATAGGTTTTTAAAACGCCATCACGACCTTTGATTTCACTCTTGATAAGCCCTTGGGGATCAGCATTTTTCTGCTCAGTACGCATTGGAGTGAGCAGCAACTTACGTGCGGTTTTCTTCGCATGACTCGGCGCTAGGATGTAATGAAGATTGGTTGTTGCGCCAATTAAGCTGCGCTTGAAGCTGAATTTGTTCGATGTATTAAAGTAGATTTTGTCACTCATGACCGGTCCTTGTATCGCCATCATCATTGGCGGATCGAGCTCGGCCCTGAAAATCGAACGACCGTGCTATTTGTTAGTATAAAAAATGACGATAGCGCTGTTTATGATTGCTTGCCGCCACTTCTGTTAAAATCTTTTGCAAACCTTAGTTAAGCAAAGTCACATGATTTGCGAGTTAACCTGCTGTATGTATTAAACCGCTCTCCAACTGGCTACCAAGCGCTCGACACCACTCCAAAAATGGGTGTGGCTCGCTTGTTGGCCTCGTAACGAGTAGAACAAGTTCGCACTCAAATAAAGACCGTATAACTCGAAGGTTGCCTGTTTCGGGTCTAAATCGGCTCTGAACTGTTTGCTCTCAACCGCTTTTGCTACCTGAATCGTCAAGTAATCAATCCACACTGAAATGGTTTTCTGCAGTGCTTTCTGAATCACAGACCTTTCACTGACCGCATCTTTCCATGCATCAATAAACATGCAACTGCCTTGGAATGAATGGTTCCAGCCCAACCAATTGTCGAGCAGCTGTTTCAATTTCGCTTCAATATCACCATCTCCCAGCTCTCTTGCGGGAATGATGACTCTTTCGGTGAATATGGCGTTGGAATACTCGAGTACAGAGAGTTGCAGGTTTTCTTTAGAGTTGAAGTGTGCAAACAAGCCACTCTTAGACATGCCACACTGCTTGGCTAACTCGCCAATCGTCAAACTCTCAAGCCCATTCTCACTTGCAAGCGCGAATGCATGGCTCAAAATATACTCTTTGGTTATCTTTCCCTTACTCATTATTCACCAATAATAAATCTGATACATTATTTTTAGCACGTTCGTTCTTTTTTTCAAGATTTTTTACTTAACCCTAGGTATTCATTTTGTCTTATCAAAGAACTGTGGAAAAATGCGACAGTATTCAAAGGAAATTGAAATCGACTAACAAAGGAAAAACAATGAACACACTTTGGGAACAGTTTGCGTTTTCGGCGTCAGTAACAGGCCCTATCTGTTTAATGCTGTTTCTTGGTGTGATGCTCAAACGAATCGGCTTAATCAATGACAATTTCATTGATGTCGCATCTAAGGTGGTATTTCAAGTCACCCTGCCCGCGATGCTATTTCTGAGTATTGTTCAATCGAATCACAACTTTTCAGCCAGTAGCGCGTTAGTTGCGTTTGGCGTCATCGCTAACTTTGTCTTTTTCTTGTTCACGATTTTCTCAACCAAATTAGTATTTAAAGGTTCGAAAGATCAAGGTGTGATTGTCCAAGGTGGATTCCGCGCCAATACCGCGATCATCGGCCTCGCCTATGTGGCTAATATCTATGGCAACCAAGGCGTGGCATTGGCGGCTATCTATGTCGCATCTCTAACCGTGTTGTATAACATTCAAGCCGTGATTGCACTGACACCCAAAGGCGAAGACACTGGTGCGAAAGCGATTAAAGTGATCGCTAAGTCGATTACCAAGAACCCATTGATCATCGCTATTTTCTTAGCGGTCGTCTTCTATGCGCTTTCGATTCCTATCCCAAAAATGGTCACTGATGCTGGTCAGTACTTTGCCAACATGACGTTACCTTTGGCACTGCTGTGTACCGGTGGGTCGCTGGACATCAGCTCGCTCAAACAAGAAAAGTTATCGACGTGGTTCGCCTCTAGCTACAAGTTAATTGCCTCACCGTTACTGATTACACTGGCGGCTGGGTACTTAGGATTTGAAGGGCTCGATCTCGGGCTTATCTTCTTGATGAGCGCAGCACCAACAGCAGCGGCAAGCTACGTTATGGCTCGTGCGATGGGAGGAAACTCAACACTGGCGGCTAACATCATCGCGCTTACTACTGTTGTTTCTCTTATCACTTGTACTCTCGGTATTTTTGTACTTACTGCAATGGATTTAATATAGCTGCGACAGGCTTCAAATAATCAATACAAGCCTTAAAACAAAGGTCGCAACCCTTGATTTAGCGCTAACTGATTCAATAAAAAGGCTGTTAGATTCTACGAAAATTTTCTTAGAGATCTGATATGTCTTCCGTTCAACATACGCCTTCACAACACATCGCCAGTATTGAGTTGGGTCGAGTGATTGCTATCTTGGCGATCATTGGTTTACACGGTCAAATGGCACTCACTTATTGGCAAATAGATGAAGTGCCTTGGATCGGTTATGTACTCAACCAAACCGCTCGTTTTGCGGTACCTCTGTTTTTCCTAATTTCCGGTTATCTTATTCAGCCCAAGCTGACTGCCTCCCCGTGGCAAACCGTCATTAATTACTCTAAACCACTGCTTAAGGTTTGGTTAGCATGGAGCATCATTTGCTTAGTGATGCCATTCAACCTCGCGAAGGTAGAAGAGTTTGGTTATCTAGGTGAGCGCCAAGGCTATTGGGGTTTCTTAATGAACACGCCACTTAACTCTTTCTTAGAGGGTGGATTGGTTCATTTATGGTTTATTCCCGCTCTCGTATGTGCAGTTTTGATCATCGCTTTGATAGTCGAAATGAAACTCGACAAACTGCTATTACCAGCGGCCATTGTACTTTACGTTTATGGTGTTTTAGCGGGCAGCTACGCAACGCTAACCGGGTTAGAAGCACCTTTCTTCACGCGTAATGGCCCGTTCTTTAGCACGTTAATGGTGACCTTAGGTTTCCTTATTCGTCAGAATCAATGGAAGGTGTCATCAACTAAAGCGTTGGGGTTATTAGCGTTAGGCATGTTGATTCATTTTGCTGAGGCATCATGGCTCACCACGTTCGACGTCGGATTCAACATGAATGATTTCTTGTTTGGCACGGCGCTATGGGGGATGGGCGTGTTCATGTGGCTTTTAGCAAATCCAAACATGGGTAACTACGCTTGGGTTCGCGCCATTTCAAATCGCATGCTAGGTATCTACGTCAGCCATTTGCTGATCATTATCGTGTTGTTCAATGTCTGTGGAGTTTTAGGCATTACGGAATTGGCAAAAGACGTTACGGTATTTTTTGGCACCGTATTGTTGAGCTTCGGGTTGGTTGTTGGAATCGAAAAAACACCACTGCGACGTGTGCTGCTTCGTTAGTGTTTGTGCCTAACATCATCAGCTAAATCAGTTTTAAAGAGTCACAAAAAATAAAGGCAAGATAACGGATTATCTTGCCTTTATTTCATCATGTCAGTAATGAGACTGTGTCACTCGCTGGAGTGTTATCGGAACGCCATTGCGCCCTTGCCAACACCTTCATAAGCGACGATTTGTAGTGATTGGTTCTCTGCTAGGCTCGGTTCAACTTGATCCGCGATATAGCCAGCAAGTAATTCCACCGTGGTATCTGTCGGTAAAATTTCCGTCTCACTCTTAGCAATCGCTAGCTCAAATTCGCCTTGTGGCGCGGTGTAGCGGAAGCCATAGTGACTTTCATCATTAACACTGTTCGCGTTTTCACTCAGGTTAAGTGATGAAACTGAAACTTGGTCTTCTTTAGAACCTAAATAAATGTCTTCCCAACGCTGAGCAAATGCTTGTTCACGTTGCCCGTCACGCTGACCATCGACCACGATTTCTACTGGAGAACGGTGACCATGCGCGATGCGCTGGCAGTTACCATCATGCTTTTTCAAACCGTGAGTATAGTGGTAGAACGCACCATTAATGTTTTCATGGCGAAGGGTAATCTCTAACCCTGTGACGTTACTTGGAAGGTTGTCGCGAAGAATATCATAAACATGAGCGGTCACACTCTCGATGGTGATCGCTTCAGCGTCAATCAGACAGTAAGCTTCATCAGGGCAGTGCAGGTGCAGGCTCTTGTCACCGCGCAACACATCTACCTTAGAGTAACCGGCTTTGCTTGCTTGATGCACGATTGCAGAGTTTTTCATTGGCAGCAGTAAGCGGTGGTCAACATGTTGATCAACCAACTGTTTGATCTGCTTTTTGACCTTACTAAAATCCAGCACCATGCTCATTTCATTAAGTTCACCAGACATGGTGACATCTAAAATCCAACTATCTCCTACGACCCCTCTGTGTTCACAGATGTATGAAGAATCGATAACGGTAAGGTCTCTTACAAATAGGTTCAAGTTGAACTCCTTAATACTTTAATGAGATACGGGAGGCTGAATAATGCTCAGCAGGCACTTCGTCTCATTGATGTCTGATAAAATAGGACGGGCAGGATGTTACAACGAGCTAATAAAGTCCACCTTTTTACACCGTCATTCGAGAAATGAACAAACTACGCTCAATTTCCGCTAAAACATAGGCCAGCCTGATGCCAATAGCCATATTGCAGGTAGGGATGGCCAGCGCTTTACGACACATTTTGCTTTAGCCATAAACGTGGCGACATTCCCGCGACATGCTGAAAAGCACGCGAGAATCCAGAATAACTGTTGTACCCCACTTCGTCCGCCACCCAATTGATGGGCTTGTTTTGTAACAGCAAAGACTGAGCCACAGACACACGCCACTTTTGGACATAATCACCCGGAGTTTCGCCCACCTCGCGCTTGAATGCTTCAATAAACTGAGTGCGAGACATCGCGGCCAGTGACGCCATTTCGGCAAATAAACAATGCAAGGCTGCGACAAATGCCTGTGTTCCGTGTGAGCGCTAGACAAGCTCAACTCCCCCGCGCTCAATACATGAAGGTGGCCCTCTTTACCTTGTTGCGCGTTAAATGACGATACTCCACACAGGTTTCCAGAATAGAAAACGCCAGTGCGTATCGAGAAGTGTTCCATTAGTTGTGAAAGCAGATCCATGCATCCTCCGAACGATTCGCTTAGTTTTTAGTTCTTTTGTCCCTCTATAGACCGGACGAGTGGGCTAAATTATTTCAAACAAGATAACCAACACTGACAAGGAACTTGATATGTCACACATGAAATCGACCAGTCAAAAAATCACTCTAATGGCCGCGTTACTAGGCACCAGCTTTTCGTTAATGGCAGCAGACCTTGATATGAGTGTCGACAGCAATAACCTCGCAATTAAAGGCTATGATCCTGTCGCTTACTTTGCCAATGAAGGTCCAGTAAAAGGCACATCTGAGTTCACAGCGACCTATAAGAATGCGATCTATAACTTTGCGAGCAGTGAAAACAGAGATGAATTTCGAGCCAATCCAGAAGCCTATGCCCCTCAATATGGCGGTTACTGCGCGTTTGGAGTAGCCATGGGTAAGAAGTTTGAAACCGACCCTCTCGCTTGGAAGGTGGAAGATGGAAAGTTGTATCTGAACTTAGACAAATCGGTTCAGAAACGCTGGCTGGAGAATACACAAGAGTTCATCCAAGACGCCAACAGCAACTGGACAACCATCAAAACCGTAGAAGCCTATAAGCTCTAGCCTACAGCGCTTATCCATTGCCCAAGAATAAAACGGAAGCGACCGAACGCTTCCGTTTTCATTGGGATTTTCCCCAAAGAGGCCAACCCAAAGCGATTGGCAACACCTACTAAGTCCATTTCTATTCTATACTCCTAGCAGATAAGCTTTTCTTTTTATGGAAGAATAATGACATTACCTAAGATTTTGGTACTCGGCCTCTGCGCCCTATCGACACTGACTTATGCCAACCCATGGCAGTTCGTCAAAAGTGAAGATGGCATCATGATTGATAAAAGGCCACACAGCGAAGGCTTGGTCGAAATACGAGCACAGATGCAAACGCCCACCACTTACTCCGGTTTTTTACTGTTATTGGAAGACAGCGAGAACGTGCCAAACTGGATAGACAATGTGTCGCAAAGCCGTGTCTTGATGCAGATATCTGAGGCAGAAAACATCGTCTATACCCAATTCAAAGCGCCTTGGCCTGCTAGAGATCGCGATATGGTGACCTACTCAAAGTACAGCATCGAGGATGGGCAGTTTGTCTTGTCGATAAAGGATGCGTCTAACTATTTGGCGAAAGAATCGGGGTATATTCGAATTTACGATGTGGACGCACTTTGGACGCTGCAACCGCTCACTAATGGCAATACTTACATCACCTACACCGCATATGCGAACGCAGGTGGCATCTTGCCCAATTGGTTGATGAATAAGTTATCGATAGGCAGTGCGCTGAGCACGTTTAAGGGGCTGAAAGAACAGCTACCAAAATACCAAGGCCAGCAGCACCCCAACCTGCCAAGTGAGTCTCGTTAGCGGTACAAGTAAATAGGTAAATAAGGTTAAAGACTAAGGTCTTCTTGCTAGGTCGCGAGCTAAGATAAGCGCTAAACCAAACACCTGAAGAAACAGGGCGATGTTCTTATAGAAAGCCATTTTCTCATCAAGCTTTTGGATCAACTCAACCAAAGTTAGATTATCCAAATAGTAGTCATCAATTCGTGATCGTTGCGATTCTTGGGCATTGTTTATCAGCATCATAAGCTTAGGTAAATTAGCCAACGAGATGGCCGGCACCTCGTCACTCACCCAACTCCGAAGTTGTCCGCGAAGCGCTTCATCAAGAACTGTGGCAGGTTGAGCGATTTCTGGGGATAGCTTATCAAGGTGAATCAGAATCGCTTCACGCTTACGCTCTAAGGTTTCGATCGTATTCCAGGACAGTTGTATAGAGTACACATTACCGTATTTACGATCGTTGTATTCCGATTTCTCCGCTTCAATTTTGTCCAACACCAAGCTCGACATGACAATCGCCATGATGTTGAGTATTAGCCCTGCAAGGACAATCGCCCAAGCAGGAGGAAGGCGCAATGCCATAATGCTCCCTAGAACATTTTATCAAAAGGTAGGTAAGCTAAGTTTAGGACAATCAAAGAGATCATGCAGATAAGCGTTAACACCATACCCACTTTTCTGCCTTTGAAATTCTTCGCTAAGATCCCTTTAGCGTGAATCACTCGCCCCAGAATAAACGCCACACCAATGACATGAATAAGCCACACACCAGCCCCATTCATCTCTAGCAACCCCATCAAAATCACCGTGATTGGGATGTAATCCATCGCGTTACTTTGTGCCGAACGTGCTATCTGTAACGACTCAACACCGCCATCGGCATGAGCAACAAGATTGATTCGTCTTTGCTTAATAACTTCAATCGCCAACCAAATCATTACTACCGTTAGCAGAGCTGCGTAAAGTGCTGTAACCATCATATTTCCCTATTGTTTTGTCTTAACTCAGTGTTCTTTTCTATCTTTTCGACATTAACCGCCAAGATAAAATGATAATCACGCCCGAGCACTTGTAAGAGATCTCTCACACCGAACGTAAGAGATCACAATCAAGCTTCGCAGAAAATTCCTAAAATACAAACCCAACCCCTTGTTTTGTATGAATCCACGCATATTTCTTTCGGTTAGTGAGTACATTTATTTCTTGAGGTGGATTGTGAGTAAAGCCTCTGCAGTGTTTAATACACATGTCGACAGGGAGTTGGCAGGAACAGGAAAAAGCCTAACGGATTAGGTATCTTCAGGATGAAGATTTGATGACTTAGGATGAGTTATCAGCAAGGAAGTTTTGCTCTAGGATAGAGTCGCTTGTCAGGATGATGAGTTAGCAAGGACACCGCTAGGAAGGCGATGAATTGGATAGGTTAAAGGATTTAGCCAAGTCAAGGAACGATGCAGGGAGCACCAGTTACCTATTGAAAGATAAGTAACGCGCAGTAGCAGGATGGCTACGAAAAGAATAGACCCCGTTTGGTGAAAGCCAAACGGGGTTTCCTTTTTTGTAACGTCTAAAAGCTGTTAGTAGCTAACCGTTAATAGTAGCTAACCGTCAATAGCAGCTAACCGTTAAAAGTCACGTTACAAAATAATGTTCATCAAGAACATTGCACCAAAGGCATTCAATACCGAAATCGCGATCATCACCGGGATATAACGACCTTCAGTACCAATTGGTCCCATAATACGACCCATGTATTGAACCTGAGAGCCCATCAAGTAGATAGCTGGCGCCAAGATAGCGATATGGTTGCCGTTCAGAATGCCTTGGTCAAACAGCGTGATAACCACACCCACAGCACCACCCATCGACATCCAAGCGCCAATCAATACTGCTGCCGCTTCGCCAGGTAAACCAAATACCGCCATGATTGGAGCAAAAACACTGCCCATCAAATCCAGCGCACCGGTGATCTGCAATGCCTTGATGATCACAAACGCCATCAGAACATTCGGTACCGTAGAGGTAGTCGCAATAACCCAGCCTTTCTTAGCACCTTCAACGAAAATATCAGTAACCATTGGTTTCTTTGCTTTAACTTCGCTCATTATGCTACTTCCTCTGCCAGTTTTTGTTCTTTGTCTGATTTTGGTTTGTCTTCTTTGCCTTCAGTAATGTTGAGGTAAATACGAAACAGGTTCGCACCGACAAACTTGAAGATAAACATCACAGCCACAGCCAAACCAATTGACGATGTTACCGCCAAAGAACCATCCATCGCCGTTAGAGTGAACAGAACCGCACCTGAAGAGAAAAAGTTAACGATCGCCGCACCCGCCGTAAACTGGAACATGGTGAAGACATCGGTTTCGCGCTTAGTCAAATGCCCTTCATCTTTCAGTTGTCTGGTCATCGCTGCACCCGCATCGGTACTTTGCAAAGAAGCAATCAGTGCCAAGCCTGAGTTACCCGGAATACCCATTAGAGGGCGAAGTAGAGGTGTCAGTAGTTTACGAGCCGCGTCCAGTGCACCGTAGTGCTCAAGTACGTTGATCATACCCAGTGCAAACATCACGGTCGGAATAAGTGTCAAAGCAAAAATGAAACCGTCACGAGCACCACTACCGCCTTTACCGCGCAATGACGTCGTTGCCGCTTGTATACCATCAGCCGTCTCACTGACATCGTAAGCGACCTTACCAAATGAACCGTTGAGCGTTGTAAAATCGAGCACTCCATACCATTCATTTGACTGCATTAAGCCTGAAAAGAACACAATCGCGAATGCGAGTGCGATATAGCTGCCGATCGTGACTTTACGATCGGTTTTAGTTGGATTAGTCATAAGGACCTCTATACATCTCGTTTATCTGGAACAGAACACGTATAGATAGTGCAAACTAATGAGCAATAGGTTAATGACCAAAATCAAATAGCGTATCGGTTTGAACAAAAGAACCACAGCAACATATAAAACTGTTATTTAGATTTAAAAGCAGAGGCATACGCTAAAATAATTAGAATATTTCACATACAAAACTAAACAAAATTCGCTTCAACAGCGCAACCAAAAACGCACACAATCACCACACAAGTAAGGTTTCAAATGACAGGTTTTTACCTAGTCTGATCTCTGATAATGATGTAAGTGATCTCTTACATGCTTTTTTTGTTCAATTTTAATTCGATTATAATACAGGGGCTTAAATCGTGGTTACGCTTCTAAAATGCAATCGTTTACCTATTGTTGGTTGAGTTTTGAACCATGGCTAAACCATGAGCCATTTTATAAAGAATTTGAGCTTAATTCGAAATTTCAGCCCTTAGAGGTGCTATAGACTTCGCGCTGCCAATATCGAAGGAGAACGGTGGTGATGATGATGGAAATGAGAACGCTTAAATATCAAGTAATGGGCAAAGGCATGTGGATCACTGCAACGGTATCGCGCGCAGTAGCGGACAAACTTGCGCTGGAATATCAATCCTACGGCTGGCCTGTTGAAGTATGTGCCGCAGAACAAACACTGACGTTTGATCTCAATGCTGCATAATATTGGCAATGGCGAATAAGCTCTATCGGTACTAAACCCGGTAGGGCTTTTTCCCTATAATCTCTATTTTACCTACAATCTCTATTTTACCTACAATCTCTATTTTCTCTATGATTGACGAGTTGCCGATGATCGACCGTTTTCCTATGAACGACAGGGTTCCTATAATCAACGGCTTTCACTGTGACCTCACGTTTTCACCCAATCTACTGTTTTCTATATAATCTATTGAATTATTAAGATATCTATCACACTGCACATGGTTATTTAGGTCTACTCTTTTACCCGTGTTAATAACTTATTAACTTCGGAGCGTAATCCATGTTAGGTATCCAGCTTTCTGCTGTTCTCTCTTTGTTACTCTTTTCTTCGGTAGCAGGTGCTGCCACTTCTCAGTTGGGAGAACCACTCAAGCTCACCAACTCATTCGCTGGCTACCTATCCCTGACCATTTTCGTTGTCGCCTACATCGTGGTGATGATGGAAGAGTACCTAAAGCTCCGAAAATCTAAGCCAGTGTTACTTGCAGCAGGACTGATCTGGATAATCATTGGTTTTATCTACCAAGAACACAACCTTGTTGAAGTCGCTAAGCAAGCACTCGAACACAACTTACTGGAATACGCTGAGCTGTTACTTTTCCTACTCGTCGCCATGACCTACATCAGCGCCATGGAAGAGAGAAGACTGTTTGATGCGCTGCAAGCGTGGATGGTGGGCAAAGGCTTTAATTTCCGCTCTCTGTTCTGGCTAACCGGTATTCTGGCCTTCTTTATCTCACCGATCGCCGACAACCTCACCACAGCTCTATTGATGTGCGCCGTGGTTCTGAAAGTCGCAGGATCTAACCCTAAATTCGTTAACCTAGCCTGTGTGAATATCGTGATAGCCGCTAACGCTGGCGGCGCGTTCAGCCCATTCGGTGACATCACAACGTTGATGGTGTGGCAGGCTGGTTATGTGAGCTTCAGTGAATTCATTCCCTTATTTATTCCTTCAGTGATGAATTACCTCGTCCCTGCAATGATCATGTCTTACTTTGTTCCCACAACCCAACCCGACACGGTGCATCAGCACGTTGAATTAAAACGCGGTGCAAGACGCATCGTGTTGTTGTTCATCATGACCATCGGCACTGCGGTTGCTTTCCATGCCGTACTCCACTTCCCTCCAGTAATGGGCATGATGATGGGGCTGGCGTATCTACAGTTCTTTGGTTATTTCTTGCGTAAGACCTTACCAAATTCACTGGCGAAGAAAAAAGCGGTGGCGATTGCCAACAATGATGGGGGGGCATTGAAGCGACTCGGTTCAGTCGTGCCCTTTGATGTATTTCGAAGAGTGTCCCATGCCGAATGGGACACTCTGCTGTTCTTCTACGGCGTGGTAATGTGTGTAGGTGGCTTGAGTCTACTGGGATACTTGGAGCTTGCCTCTGGCGTGATGTATAGCCAATGGGATCCAATTTGGGCCAACATCATGGTGGGGATCTTATCTGCGATTGTCGATAACATTCCGGTGATGTTTGCCGTGTTATCGATGGAACCTCAAATGTCGATGGGTAACTGGCTACTGATCACCTTAACCGCAGGTGTCGGTGGTAGCTTGTTATCTATAGGCAGTGCAGCAGGTGTGGCATTGATGGGGGCAGCGCATGGAAAATACACCTTCTTTGGACACCTAAAATGGATGCCAGTGATCATGATTGGCTATGCCGTCAGTATCGCCGCTCACCTATGGCTGAATGGAGATCTTTTCTAATTCGAACTGTCTTTCAAAGGCTTCTCAATAAGTGTCCAGACGTTACTCAATTGTATCGCTGGGCATTGGTTGCAAGTTAGCATCTCGCCCTGTTGTTGAATGCGCATCACTAGTCTAGAGTCAGTTCGACTGCTTCCAGAATTGAACTCAATGGTGATCAAGTCATCATCAACACGATAGGTTCGAGTAACGGAATTATCCGTTGTTTGATAAGTCACTTGCCCGGATTCAAAAAGTAGATAACTGTCATTATCTGCGTTCTCATACATACCTTTGAACAGAGCAAGTTGTGGTACTTCGAAGGGTCGACTGGTGTCGGTTAAACAGCCCGTCAGCAATAGTGCGCTACTGCAGCAGAGTATAAGTGAATGATGGCTATTCATTTGGGCATCCTTGCCTAGAGAACATGGTTAAAGGATATGCAACCAAATCGATATTTCCCAGAAAGCGTTGATTTTAATGCAAAGTCATATTTTAAGAACCACTCGCCTTCACCATTAAGTAGTACGAGATATTCAGCCAGCATCTCGACAGGCTCATGGCTAAATCGCTTGCTAGTCTTGCTCTCTTCCCTCTATCACCAATAAGTGCTGTTTACGTTCTACGCCACCTGCATAACCCGTCAGTTTGCCGTTTTTACCAATCACACGGTGACACGGCACAATCACTGAAACCGGATTTTTGCCATTCGCCAAACCCACAGCACGAACGGCTTTCGGATTGCCTATCGCATCGGCCAGTTGTGCATAGCTCCAAGTCTCTCCATAAGGAATGGTCGTCAGCGCCTGCCAAACCGACTTCTGAAATGGCGTGCCCTTGGCTGCAATCGGCACAGAAAACTGAATAGCTTCGCCCGAGAAATAGCGATTAAGCTGCTCGATAGCCAATGCAAAGATCGGAAAGCTATCATCTTGAACACCCAACGGTTCCGGCTTGGTGGTATGTGTCTCGAACCAAAGGCCGAGCAAGCCTTCATCGTTCGCCTGTAACGTCACGGTTCCCAATGGGCTCTCATAGTAAGTAAAACGGTTGTCCATGATATCTCCTAGCTTAGTATTCCGATTAAGACTGATTCCAACAGTGGAACGTGGCGTAACTACCCCAAGGCGAAACACTCTCCGTGTTGATGGCGGGGCGATGCTCAATAAACTTCTTCACCACCAAGTCACCAACCAACAGATGATTAGGTTCGCTTAACCCGCGAAGCAGTGCATATTGAATAGTCCAAGGCCCAATCCCTTTTAGCTCAATCCATTTGGAAGGATGCTCAGCTTCATTGTCGACCATGTATTCGGCAAAACGCTTTAGGGTCTCTTTGCGGCTTCCCGGCATTCTCAAGAAGCTAACATCAGCGTCCGCTATCTGTTTTGGTGTTGGGAAGCTGGCTTTCTCATGTTCATCAGAAAGCTCTTTGACCAATAAGTTAAGCTGACCAATCGCCGCGGTTACCGAAACTTGCTGTCCTAGAATCGCTCTCACGCCTGCCTCCCAAGCACTCCACACGCCAGGAATACGGATACCACTCTTAGCCACCAAGTTAGGATCGATAGTCGTAAAGAACGTCTCAACCTTGGCAATATCGACATCAAGATCAAACATACGGCGGATATTCGCAATCAAGCTTCTTAATTGGCTTATATCATCCAACTCGAATTCAATATCCAAGCGGTTATCTTTGGCTAAAGTCGCCTTGAACCAACCCTTTGACCCGTTCACATTTACCGTGCGCTTATAATAATCTTCGCCAACGCCTTCTAAGCCCTCAATCATTCTTCGTCGATAAAACCTCAACAAGTGGTTCCAATCTAAGGGTCCATGAAAACCAAGCTGAATATGATTACTCTGAGTGTCACTTGGCTTCGCTCGCCTAATTTGGCTTGGCGAAAGCTGCAGCTCTTTTTGAAAGGCATCATTAAAACGGCGCGTACTATTGAAGCCACTAGCAAAGCCGACATCAGTAATGCTCATGCTACTGGTGTGCAGCAACTGCTTGGCAAACATCAATTGACTGTACAGACTATATTGCTTGGGTGACACGCCGATGTAATTGTCGAATAAGGTTCGTAAATAACGATCTGAAATACCTAACCGCGTTGCAAGGTCGACGATAGATCCTGAATTCAGAGCGCCATTATCAATCAACTGCATCGCACGTAAGAAAGTGGTTTCGACGCCCTTCCAAGCCGGCGAAAAAGGTGCGCTGTCTGGTCGACAACGTAAACAAGGACGATATCCCGCTTTCAATGCTTGAGCTTGATGGGAAAAATATTCGACGTTTTCTTCTTTGGGTGGTGTGGCTGGGCAAATCGGGCGACAAAAAATTCCTGTCGTTTTCACCGCTGTAAAAAACATCCCATCAAAGCGAGCATCTCGTGCATATCGAGCCAAATGGCACTGCTCACTGGTTAAGCTGCTGTTGTGATTGATCTTTTTCGACATGCCGTACTCTTCCCACTTACCATAGCGTTTGATCCGATACCTAAAAGTTTACCGTGAACCACCATTGTCGCTAGCCACTTTCGGAAGCGAAGGTCAGATAAATCACAAAAAAGGGTTTTAATTTTATTCAATTCGACTAAATTTAACCTAGAGAGGGCATTCTTCTCACAACGTCAACGATCGGTACTTAGCACGCCAAGATGCAGAGACCTATCGAATATAAAAAGGAAAAGGCTATGGTTCTACACACATGTCGTATTGTTTTATCAAATCAACAGGTTCTCACCAGTCAATCAGTCGAGCAGTCTCTAAGCTTTCTTGAAGACAAAGCGGACAACGGGATTTCTATGATCGAGATTGACGCAACGGATGGCAATCAAATCCATTCGTACATGTCACACTCTCTTGAAGAGTCTATTGAGAATCTAATGAACCTATAGGGCTTTTAATAAAGGCTACACATACCAGGCCTAAACGATATTTATGGAATTAGAAACGATCTCTAGTTCCGAAAAGAAGTACATTTCTGGTTTAAAACAAAAATGGCTCCCAACTATACAATTAGTTGGGAGCCATTTTTTATTGAATCTAATCAGCAAAGCCACTGCTTACCGCGAATGCCGTTACTCAGGTGCTTGTTCAGCGGCTTGCTGCAATGTGTAAGCCGTCGATGGGTCAATCTCATTAACCAACTTCTCAACCTGCATGATCGCATCAACCGAGGTACTGCTTTTACGGTAGCTCAGATAAATTGGGAGATACCAGTCTTCAACCCCTTTCACCTTGTGCAGCTGACCCGAATCGATAAAAGGTTCGACTAGAGACACCGGAAGATACGCACTGCCGCCTTTCTCTAAAATGAAATCGAGGGCGATACGGGCTGTAGAGGTACGTAGGTACGGTGCTGGCACTTTAGGGTGACGTTCTGCGTGTTCAGAACCAAAGCGCGTTCCCCAATCCACATAAACATACTTATGTTGAAATACAGATTCCAGATCATCTTGCTGCGTTGATACCAACACCAAAACCAAGTCAGCGACTTTTTTACAGTTCAGCTCTTCTGCTTTGATCTGATCGAACGCGAAAGCCATATCTAAGGTTCGTTCTAACAAATTACGGTTCAGTTGCTCGCGCCCCATCACCTCTGCCATAAAGCCGTAACCACCAAAAGAGTCGGTTACCACACTTAAACAGTTTTGCAGATACGCATCCCAAATATTCGGCGTGCCGCCCAGCGTTAACTGCAAGGCTTTACCACTCTCTAACGACAGCTCAAATTTGGCTTGTTGTAGGGTGGACACCATCACTTCGGCATAACCAATCAAACGTTCACCGGAAGATGTGAGTTTGATGTTATTGCGGTCACGAATGAAGAGCTGAGTATCAAAATAGCCTTCAAGCTGTTTGATCCGCGCACTCACCGCCGCTTGTGTTAAATACAAGTTTTCAGCTGCACGCCCAAAATGGCGCACCCTTGCAACCTCAAGAAAGGTTCTAAATACTTTCACATCCATCAAATACATCTCTGTAATAAATCTGCTAACTAGCCGATCTAGGATTGTTTATCGTAAAGGCAAAAACATTTTGTTTCCTATTTTAGCCTTTTAACAATATTTTCGCGTGAGCAATAAACACTAATTTCTATCTAACCACATTACTGAGGCTGATATGTCTGAGACCGAATTCCGACACGGAAAAAAACGTTTTTATGACACCATTAAATTCCCGAGAGGGTTCGCTAAGTCGGGTGATTTTACTCTTTCAGAAGAGGAAATCCTAACCTTGTTTGGTGACACTATGCTTGCACTTGAAACTGGTGAACTAGCACCAATCAATGCAGAAGAAAAACACTTCATTAAAGTGTTGTCTCACCCTCATAAGGCAAAGTCCAAGTTAGAGCGTGTTTGGTTGAAGTACATTCAACTGGCTCGTGGACGCCGTCGCTTTCACACCCTAAACGGCTGCAAACGCGGCGACGTATCTAGGGAAGAATACGAAAGTGAGTTAGTGTTAGAAGATTAGTAAAATCGCTCAAAGTGATACCTCATCACTTTGGGCTTTTTTTTGCCTTCAAACACACATCTTCTTTGTAATTGGTAAGTTTAGCCAACCTATCCATTTTTACCAATATTTATATACAATTCATAGCGATAGCGTGACTAAAATACAGCTCTCGTTCAATCTTATGGGTATTCATCCCACTGAGATTCATCGTTCTTCATCCTGCCCCTGTCTTTTATCACGATAGCGCTCCATTGCCATCATTATTTTTCTAGTTTCAACTATACGCTCAACGCTTGTTTATACTCGAAACACGTTAATGCACCAAAATTCGTCAATGGTTCGAGCGATGCCATTATTGCAATAATCGTATCAAGGCATAGAAACACACCAACCCTTTCAGGTGCTGAATTAGATCAACATTGCTGTATATGACAAACGTATTAATCTTGTTTAACGCCACCAAATATCCATACAATAATTGTGCAATTTTGAGAGTTCCAGTCACAGTTACGACGAAAAAAGCAAAAACTTGACCTAAAACAATAGCGGAACTGGATAACTTATTTTATAATGCGAATTAATGTTTCAGAACACTATAAAATTTTATTTCTAGGGGCAAAATCAATGAGACTTATTCCATTAAGCAACAAAGCTAAAGTAGGTAAATGGGCTGCTCGTCATATCGCAGATTCAATCAACAAGTTCGCTCCAACGGCTGAGCGTCCATTTGTACTAGGTCTTCCTACTGGTAGCACACCTCTAACTACTTACGCTGAGCTAATTGAACTTTACAAAGCTGGCGAAGTTAGCTTCAAGCACGTTGTAACATTCAACATGGATGAGTACGTTGGCATCGACCCTAACCACCCAGAGTCTTACCGCACATTCATGCACGAGAACTTCTTCAACCACGTTGATATCCAAGCAGAAAACATCAACCTGCTAGACGGCAAAGCTGAAGATATCGATGCTCACTGTGCAGCATACGAAGAGAAAATCCGTTCATACGGCAAAATCAGCCTGTTCATGGGCGGCGTAGGCATCGACGGTCACATCGCATTCAACGAACCAGGTTCTTCTCTATCTTCACGCACTCGTATCAAAACGTTGACTGAAGACACTCGTATCGCGAACTCTCGTTTCTTCGATGGCGACATCAACCAAGTTCCTAAATACGCACTAACTATCGGTGTTGCGACTCTTCTAGATGCAGAAGAAGTGATGATCCTTTCTCTAGGCCACAACAAAGCTCAAGCGCTTCAAATGGCTATCGAAGGTTCTGTAAACCACATGTGGACTGTTACAGCTCTACAGATGCACCGTAAAGCTATCATCGTTGCTGATGAGCCAGCTCAACAAGAGCTAAAAGTTAAGACTCTACGCTACTTCCAAGAGCTAGAAGCTGAGAACATCCAAGACCTATAATTCCTATAGTCTTGAATAGCAGGGCGTTTTTATAAAGAGAGCGTCTTGAATAGAAAAAGCCACTGAATGTGGCTTTTTTTGTGCCTGCTGCTTTTGTATTTAATGGGAAGATATTTCGGATATTTTTTAGAAGCACAAAAACAAAAAAGCGATTTCTCAAACAAGAGAAACCGCAATGACGGTATATTCTAAGATGGATAAAACGAATTAAAGCTAGATAAGCTAAATAAACACTTTAGGTGTAAGCTCAAGCGAAAGCTTCAAGCTATGAACTCAATAGCAAAAACTAAGAACTCAGCGCGTTATCTCGGCACAAGGTGTTAATGATGTCTGTAATAGCCAAAACGATCGTGGATTTCACTTTCTGGTTATGTCGACCCAAGAACATTTCTAACATTGGACCAGACATGGTTTTCACCATCTCAGGGTCGTATTCAATAGGCATAATACGCTGAATAGCATGTACTTTGTTTAGCTCAAAGATGATATCCACTTCAGTAAAACTGGTGTCATCACCCTGTATTTTCGCCCATTCTTTTAAGGTCACGAAAATCTCTAAGTCGTCATAAAGCTCTTTACTGATCACGCCAAGCCCCAGAAGCAACTTTCCGCGTATCATTATTTCCCCTAGCGGCCCGCCACTATTGAGAAGAGGTTCTACAACGAACTTAATCGCAGTATCGTCTTTCTTGAAAATATTTTTTAAAACCGAATCTACCGTATCATCCAATGCATCATAAGCGGCCATCAGGCAAGCGCCAGCACTCTCAGCCTCGGAAAGTGCTTCGAGTAATTCTGTTTCATGATTAGTTTGTATTGGCATAACGGCTCGGCAATAAGAAAGTGCCACAGGAGTGGCACTTTGGTGGTTTATCATTTCAATGCTAGATAAGCTTGTTCCGCTAGTTTAACAACTTCTGAGTCACTATTCAGCTCAGAATAATATGCTAATGTCTCTGCAAAGCCTTTTTCTGCAAACATTGCTTGAAGTTCAACCGCTTGTGGGTCGTCTTCGTTCTTGTAATGGAACGCAGCAGCGATTGCTTTTACTAGGTGAGCATTCGGTAGGCCGTACTCTAATGTACCGTTTAGAGGCTTAACTAGGCGGTCTTGCGGGCTCAGTTTACGAATTGGCTGACGACCAACGCGGTCTACTTCATCACGTAAGAACGGGTTAGCAAAACGACCTAGAATCTTTTGGATGTAGGCAGCGTGTGCTTCTGGATCAAAGCCGTAACGCTTAATCAGAACCGCACCACTCTCTTCCATCGTCGCTGTTACTTCAGCGCGGATTACGTCATCTTCGATAGAGTCTTTAATAGTCTCATGACCTGCAAGCACACCAAGGTATGCCGTTACCAAGTGACCTGTGTTTAGCGTGAACAGTTTACGCTCAACGAAAGCCATTAGGTTATCAGTGCATTCCATTCCTGGGATGTTTGGAATCTCACCTTTGAATTGTGTTTGATCTACGATCCACTCGCTGAACGTTTCAACCGTTACCGCTAGAGGATCTGTTTCGCCCGCTTCTGCCGGTGGAACAATACGGTCAACCGCAGAATCAACAAAGCCAATGTGCTCTTCAGTGAACGCTTTCATTTCATCAGAAAGGTGCTCTAACACGGCTGCTTTTAATTGGCTAGTACCGCGAACCATGTTCTCTGCCGCGATGATGTTCATTGGTGCAGTGTTGTTTGCTGCTGCACGCTTTTCAATGCCTTGAGCGATAGACTTAGAGATGATTTTAAGAACCGTAGGGCCCACTGCAGTCGTCACAAGATCAGACTCAGCAATGCAATCTACTACTGCGCTTGTCGCTGAGTTTACTGCTGTCACGTTCTTAACAACTTCGACAACACACTCTTCGCCAACAATCTTAACTGGGTATTCTTGGCGTTCAATTAACGCATTTACAACCGTTTCATTTACGTCAGCAAACGTAACCTTCATACCAGCATCAGAAAGAAGCTTACCAATGAAACCACGACCGATATTACCTGCACCAAAATGTAACGCTTTCATAATTTTGACCTTATAAATATTTGAATCTAGATAGCTAACTGCTCAACAACATGCCTTGACGATGTGCCCTAGGCATTAAGCAGTAAGCTATTCAGACTGAATCTTGTTAGAAAGATTAAGACCGAAAATGAGGCCAGTAGGGGGATACCGGCCTCCTTCACTCAGGAGCTTGACTAGAGCTTTTTAGTTTCCGTTGAGAATACGTAGAACATCAGCAGGGTTTGTTGTGTTCTGTAGGCATTCCACAGCTTCTTCATCATCGAGTGAATTGGTAATCGCCATCAGCACCATGTTGTGCTCATCGCCTTGTGCGGCAATACCGATAACCATCTTCGCGATATCATCTTCATCTTCGCCCCACTGAATACCTTCAGGGTACTGACAGAAAACGATGCCGGTTTTTTGTACGTACTGTTTCGCTTCGATTGTGCCGTGTGGTACTGCGATAGACTCACCTAGGTAAGTAGACACAAGCTCTTCACGAGCAAACATGCCATCTACGTATTCTGGTGATACGTTGCCAAGTTTTACTAATTGTTCGCCAGCAAACTTGATTGCGTCTTCTTTTTGAGTCGCTTTAAGGCCAAGGAAGATGCTGTCGTCAGTGAGTGCAAGCTTGTTGCCTTCTTGCGCTGGAGCTGCTGCAGGAGCCGGAGCTTCTACTTTCGCTTCACCACTTTGAGCATCGACAAGCTCGGCAACTAGTTGGTCGTATACGCCGCCGTCTAGGAAGTTGCTTAGAGACATATGCATCGCACCTGGCACAGTGCTACGAGCACGGTCTGTTAGGTCTTTATGCGTAATAACGATTTGCGAATCAGCCGGTAGGTTGTTGATTGCGTAATTGGTTACTTCAATGTCTAGGCCAGCTGTTGCTACTTTCTTACGTAGTAGACCTGCACCCATTGCACTTGAACCCATACCCGCATCACACGCTACATAAACTGCTTTTACATCCGCTAGGTTTACGTTTGCTTCTGCTGCTGCACCTTTAGAAGACGCTTTCATGTCTTTCATTTGTGCAGAAGCTTTCTCTAGTGAATCTTCCTCATCATCTTGCGCTGATGTTTTAAGAAGGATTGACGCTACAACAAACGATACTGCCGTTGCTGCGATAACAGATAGAATCACGCCGATGTAAGAGCCTTTTGGCGTCATCAGTAAGACTGCGAAGATAGAACCTGGAGATGCTGGAGAGATAAGGCCAGAATCGAACATTACGTTAGTGAATACACCCGCCATACCACCTGCGATTACCGCAAGAATTAGACGTGGGTTCATTAGAACGTAAGGGAAGTAAATTTCGTGGATACCCCCTAGGAAGTGGATGATAGATGCACCAGCAGCAGATTGCTTCGCGCTACCTTTACCAAACACCATGTAAGCAAGTAGAAGACCAAAACCAGGACCTGGGTTTGCTTCGATTAGGAAGAAGATAGAGCGACCCATCTCTTCAGATTGCTGGATACCTAGTGGAGAGAAGATACCGTGGTTGATTGCGTTATTTAGGAATAGGATTTTCGCAGGTTCAACAAAGATAGATGCTAGAGGTAGTGCACCCGCTTCTACCATTGCGTTTACGCCAGCCGCAAGTCCGCCAGACAGAATCTTAACCGCAGGACCAATCACGATGAACGCGATGATCGCACAGATCATGCCGATGATACCCGCAGAGAAGTTGTTCACTAGCATTTCGAAACCACTCTTCACTTTACCGTGAACAGCTTCATCGAATTTCTTAATTGCGATACCACCTAGTGGACCCACAATCATTGCACCCATGAACATTGGGATATCAGTACCAACGATAACACCCATGGTCGTGATGGCACCCACTACCGCACCGCGGTCACCACCAACCATTTTACCACCGGTGTAACCAATCAATAGTGGCAGTAGGTATGTAATCATAGGGCCAACCATTGATGCTAACGTTTCGTTAGGCCACCAACCGGTTGGGATGAATAGTGCAGTAATGAAACCCCACGCAATAAATGCGCCGATGTTTGGCATTACCATATTGGATAAGAAACGACCAAAGTTTTGAACCTTAATCTTTGCTTCTGGTGATAACATAGGTAGAACCCCGTAATGTATTGGTTGGTCAAATGACCGAAAGTGTGTACTCAAAAGTCGATTAAAATGTATCACAACATTTCCAAAATGCACCTTAGCCCAACTTTCGTGATAGCCATCACACACGAAAAACACTTTCGGGTTAACAAGCACACCTTAGATCACAAAAACACCATGAATTTAAATTACAAAGCCAAATTAATGAGAATAGATATCATCAACACACGATCTAGATCACATTTTATTTTGTAATACTTAAAAATAAAATGTGATTAAAGTCACATTTAATAAAATATAGCATCTAAGATCTATATAAACCGTACAAAAGAACATCGTGTCACGTATATAAAATATGCACCCAGATGAGCAAAATCGCGATGCCTGTAATTTAATTACAGGTTGAGCTACATTTTGCTAAACATACAAAACGAGACCTAACGCTCTACTAAAAACATAGACCACTGAACTGCAGTTAGCATTGATAGATGTGATATGGTATTTACCAACGCTATCGCATCATATATATCTCCAACACCCATCAGCTGATCACTCCGCTATTTGAGAAAAGACTATGTCAGACAAAATTTCCACATCCGCACTCGCTAAACAAAAAGGCATAGAAGCTAAAGCTTTATTTAGCGATCTAAAAACAGCGGGCTATATAGTGCGTTCACAAGAGCGTTGGATTCTCACAGAACGGGGAGAAAGCTTTGGTGGGGAATATGTCGAACACAAGAAGTTTGGTGTCTTTATTGTCTGGCCAGAGAAACTGCTTATCGATTTGGACTCATTCTCAGGAAAAACACTCACCGCCACCCAGCTTGGCAGTGCCTTTCAACTCAGCGCAAAGAAAATCAACTTACTGCTCAACGAGCTTGGTTGGATAACAAAAGAAGAAGACGGTTGGCATGTCACCTCTACAGGCTTAAAAGCCGGAGGTGAACAAAGAGAAGACAAAGCGACTCAAAACTTATTCGTGGTATGGCACGACTCATTGGTTCGCAATAAACGTTTAAAGCAGTCTGTTGTTGAATTCCTAGGGCATGATGCTGAAAGCCACTCGACCGATGTGTCATTCTCCAGTTTTCGTCAGAAATTTGAGGCGAAGCACCGAAGCTTAGACGGGCATTATGTTCGATCAAAGGGAGAGCTGATCATTGATAACTGGCTTTATATGGCAGGAGTGGTCCATGCGTACGAGCGTCCGCTTCCGATATCAAAAGAAGTGATCAGCGATTTTTATCTACCAAGTGGCAAAGTATACATCCAGTTCTGGGGAACTGATTCTGCGCCAATCGCCGAAAATAAACGTGAAGCTACGAGAAAAATCTATGAAGAGCATGGTTTTGGTTTAATCGAAATCACGCCAGAAGATATCCCCAACCTAGACAGCGTACTTCCGCCATTATTGCGCCAATATGGTATCAAAGCGTACTAAGCTACTGAATCTAGAGATTCCACCTCCATTAAGATCACACTTATTGAATCATTATGGACATTATTAACCATAGTGATTTGATATGTTCGCTATTTTTCCCGAGTCATTCTTCTATTATCTTACACCCATCGACTTGAGCTACCGCAGATACTCGATTTATTGGGGCATGTTCGATAACTATTTAGACGTTCAATCTATTGAGATTCGTTTAAATTGGTTATCCGTTTATTGTTGACGTAACTGAACATAAAACCCTACAACATTTATTATTGATAGATATTAGGATTCAACATGACTCATCCAATCATTACTGATCTAAACACTCGTTACACAGCTAAAAAATACGATGCAGAAAAGCGCATCTCTGCGGAAGACATGGAAGTAATCAAAGAAGCACTTCGCTTGTCAGCTTCTTCTATCAACTCTCAGCCTTGGAAATTCATCATCATTGAGAGTGACGCAGCAAAACAACGCTTCCACAATACTTTCGAAAACATGTTCCAGTTTAACCAACCACATGCGAAAGAAGCGTCACACACGATCCTGTTTGCTCACGATCCTAAGTACACTAAAGAGAAATTCGCGAAGCGTGCTGATACAGAAGTAAGCTCTGGTCACTTACCAGCTGAAATGTACGAGCAATTCTTAGGTGCTTACGCATTCGCAGAAATGAACACAGACGAAACAGGTTTCAACGGTAACTGGACTAAGTCTCAAGTTTACATCGCACTAGGTAACACACTGCACACACTAGCTCGTCTAGGTATCGCTTCAACACCTATGGAAGGTGTAGATGCAGCTATGATCAGCGAAGAGTTTGCTGACGAACTAGAAGGTCACGTTGTTGATGTAGCTCTAGCTATCGGCTACCACAAAGACGGCGAAGACTACAACTACGGCAAACCAAAAGCGCGCCTAGCTCTTGATGAAGTCGTTACAACACTTTAGGGCGTGTTGACCTTTCGTGGTTAAATTTCGTTCGGATGGGGACGCCTAGTCAAAAGCGTTTTAATCGCGGTGAGGGAGAAGTAGCCTAGTCATTCTAAGCAAACCTCCCTCAACAAAGAGTAAAACGCTTTTTGCGGGGGCGCCCAGCTCGAACCCTTCGGGCAGCGTTTGCTGGTCATTTCTACTGCGTTATCGGCTTCTCATGTAGGCTAGCTACACATCGATGCCTCTGCCTTGTATAAATACCCAGCAACTCACTGCAAAAATCAGCTCGAAAGATCAACACGCCCTAGTTATTGATGTGACAGAGCCCTAACCGCAGGGGTATCAGGCAAGAAAACCTCGATAAACAAGAACAAAAAAAGCCAGTCAACAGACTGGCTTTCTTGTATTCATCTTAGTGCGATAAGCACATTGCGTTTAAGTAAAGGCGAACATTAACCGATAAACGAGATGTAACCCTGAAGGATAATCAGGTTAACGATATCGATAAAGAAGGCACCAACAATTGGCACCACCATGAACGCCTGTGGTGAAGGACCAAAACGGTTCACCAAAGAGCCCATGTTCATTACCGCTGTTGGTGTTGCACCTAGGCCGAAACCACAGTGACCACCTGCCATAACCGCTGCGTCGTAGTTAGAACCCATTACTTTGAACGTCACAAAGTAAGAGAAGATACCTAACACAACCGCCTGAACCGCCAGGATAACCAAGAACGGAATCGCAAGGTCAAATATGTTCCAAAGCTTAAGGCTCATTAGCGCCATTGCTAGGAACAGTGACAATGACACCGTACCAAGAATATCGACCGTTTCGCTGTCAGTCTTATGCAGCTTAGTCACTTCAAACACGTTAGTGATGAACACACCGATAAACAACGCGTAAACGAAGTCAGGAATCATCAACCAAGAAATTTCAAAAGTCGCCACCCACTGCTCTAGGTACTTCGCACCCGTGATACAGATAAGAAGGATGAACAACACTTCAATCACCTTCTTCGCCGTCACTTTGTCTTCTTCATACTCGTTGTAAGTAACAAGTTCAGGGAAGCGTTCATGTGTTTGCGTGCCAGTGCCGTACTCAGATTCAAGCTGGTTTTTATCAATCAGCTTTTGCGCCACTGGGCTACCGATAATACCACCGATGATCAAACCAAAGGTCGCTGAAGCCATCGCGATTTCTAGCGTATTTGCAATGCCAAACGTGTCTGCAAAAGTTTGAGACCAAGCCGCGCCTGTGCCGTGACCGCCCGAAAGGGTGATAGAGCCAGCAATCAAACCCATCAAGGGTTCAAGGCCTAGTGCCGTAGCTAAGGTTACGCCTACACCGTTTTGGATAATGATGTAAACCGACGCTACCCCTAAGAATAGGAATACCTTAGCACCACCTTTTATCAGCTGCGTGTAGTTCGCCGCAAGACCGACCGTTGCAAAGAACATCAACATAAACGTGTTCTGCAGGGGCAAGGAAAACTCAAGATCAAGGCCGTTAAAGTGCAGGGCTGTAATAGCAAAAGCGACAATCAAGCCGCCGACAATGGGCTCTGGAATGTTGTACTTTTTGAGAATCGGAAGCTTTGCATTGACGAAATGACCTAGAAACAAAACACTAATCGCGATTAGGAAGGATTCTAGTGGTCCAATTGAAATTAATTGATTCATATAACCTCTATTTTTTTACGTTCTCATCTTCCCTAATGAGTCTAGTTTTATCTGTAATTATTTGTGCTGCTCTACCTATATTTATACAAACTGGAGAGAAAGTGTGGATTCGAAAAGCGAACACATTACTGCGATCGCTTAGTACCATGTTAGTAGCACGTTAACTTTTATAGGAGATAAAAGGATTTGTGACAACAATCACCTCCTAAAAGTTGAAAACGGCGTGAGTATCTATGCCGCTGACTCTGCTTTCTTAATACCTAAAAAAGCAAAAAGGAGCTATTTCTAGCTCCTCTTTCATCACCATCGCTGGTAATTAGAATTTTTTCGGTGCGTAACCAGTCATAACCTCAATGCGAAGTTCTTTACCGATCTTCGTCATTGGGTGAACAATTACGAGTCCTTTAACAGACTTTTTAAGTTTACCCATATCCGCTTGCTCAGCCTTAGTGATCTCACGGCTAAATGGCATATCAACCAGAGACTTACGCTCTTGGTTCACATCATAGCTTTCTTTGTGTTTAAGCTGGGCAATTTTCTTAGTTAGCTTCTTAATCTCTTCCTCGAACTGACGAACAACAGGACGATCATTACGAGTTTTAGCAGCATCTAACTTGTGGCGACACTTGTCTAGACGGTTGTTAATTTGTTGAAGTTCGTTTTTAACACTCATAATAATTTCCTAAGATTAAACAAGCCAATTCGGATTGGGGCGCGGAGTATAGCACAAGGGTTGTGTTGAACCGAAATTTATCTGTTAATTACCAATAGAAACGAATCACATCGACACCGCTCATTCAGCTTACTTATTCTTTGTGGCGAATCTCTAAGCGGATTATTCATTGATAGGATAGCGCCTACTTCAAAAATTGCAGTCCTCGATGCATCAAAATTCCGTCTAAACTTATACTCTAACGCAATAACTAAATCAGGGTACACAGCTTGGAGTTGTTACCCCCAGCACGACTCTGAATCGCAACGTAATCACAAGGATAGCCGATGACATTATTGAAACGAACATTGACCTGCAGCCTAGCCCTGAGTGCAATGTTTGCCACAACTTATGCATCTAGTGAACAAGCCACCCAAAGTAACCTAATCGTCGAGTACTCTACACCGCAAAATACCGAAGAAGAGCAGCTCAAACGAGAGATTCAAAGCAGTGGCGTTAATGACACCGTGGTCGACCTATCAAACCAACTCTTCATGTTTGAGAAGCCATTAACCATTCAATATGGCGGGGAAGAAGGACCACTCTACGATCCACAAACCCATCAAGTACTGATCCCTTACAGTTTTTACGCTGAGTCACTCAATTACTTTGAGAAGAACCAATACGAAAAAGAGTATGGGAAATCTGCGCAAACCGGCGCTATTGATACCTTGCTGCACACCCTGCTACACGAGACTGGGCATGCGTATATCGAAGATCAGAACATTGCCATATTGGGTAAAGAAGAAGATGCGGTTGATAACCTAGCAACCATGCTACTGCTTAACTACGTAGAGCATGGGGCCGACGCTGCTATCAGCGCTGCAGACATGTTCGCTTTCGAGTCAGAAGACCGCCCAGAGTATTACGACTTGGGGGAATACATCGACGAGCACAGTTTCGACCTGCAGCGTTACTTCTCCACGTTATGCTTGGTGTATGGCAGCGATCCCGATGCCTATAAGAACTTGCTCGATGAAGTGGAAAACGACTATTTGAAAGACAGAAAAGAGTTCTGCGTTGAGCACTTTGACGTGATCAATGAAAATTGGCATCAGTATTTAAAAAAGAGTGACGATGCTTAGATGCTTAAAGGTTAGTGTCGAGAACTAGGAAAACGGCTTTGGCATCAAATTCCAAAGCCGTCACTCGATAGATTGGCTTAAGTCTTACGTGTTAAGAGTTAAGAGTTAAGAGTTAAGAGTTAAGAGTTAAGAGCTTAAACCCTAGACGTTCACTTTGTACTTCAGATCTTGTGCTTCATCGCCCGTCATCCCTCGAAAACCCCAACAATGTGAAGGCTGCTCTTTAATGGTGATTTCAATATCAATCGGAGAGATAGCTAACTGCTTCTCTATCTCAGAAAATATCTTCTTAATTAAGCGCTTTTTGGTGTTTACCGCTCGACCTTCCATCATATTTATCTCAATGACGGTATAGGCTTCTGTTCTTCCTTCCGGGTAAAAGAAGTCATCTCGTTCCAATGGCACAAACCGATGTGCTCGCTTGTCATCGGGTAAACCCATTTCACTGTTCAAGCACTGCTGCAACACATTAGAGAGCTGCAACTTAATTGGATTTAAGCACTCTTTGATACCATAAATAACAATCATGACCATTCCTTTGATGCGATGTTAGGTATAGAAGAACGTCAGATAGAAGCATCGTCTGGCAACTACCCATTCGCTTACTATTTGTTCATATATTACCTAATGACGCGTATGAGAAAAGGTAAAAACAATGAATTTATGAACAGGTGCAACAAAATATCTATCCCTTTGCGAACATAAGCCGAAGCGAATTGATCGAACACCACCCTCCCCGCGTATATCTTCTCAAATCACATTTGAACTAAGGAGTACTATGTGCCGAATTCACCTAGGAAGACCACGCGGACAGACGCCGAACCAGAAACACCCGTAGAGTCTTCTCTGGAGCTCGCTGTGTTTCCCCTCCCCATCTTCCTTTTACCGGGAGGCAGACAAAGACTGCGCATTTTTGAGCCAAAGTATCTCGCGATGGTCGCTCACGCAGCGCAGGGCGATGGTTTCATTATCGCCACTCAAGACAAATCTAACTCTGATCATCTCAGCTCTTGGGGAACAAAGGTGACCATCGTCGACTTCAATATGTCGGACGACCAGATATTAGAAATTGATGTCGAAGGCGAAAAGTTGGTGCAATTGCATGGGTCGTTTCGAGACGATGATGACCTGATTAAAAGTAAGTTCAGCTTGTTGCCTCACTGGCCTACCGATGAATATAAAGTGCCTAACGTGTTTACCGCTTTTTTGGTTCAGTTGTTTCGCGACCACGATTCGATAAGAACACTCTATCCCACTCCTGATTTTGAGAGCCCACAATGGATCTGTGCGCGATTGCTCGAAATGATGCCTATCCCACTGGAAAAGAAAACAGAATTTACTGAGCCAGCCAGTTTTCCGTCTCTAGTTCCTTTTTTGAATCAAATCATTACGGGGCAATAAGCACTTTTCTTCACTATAATTTTGTATAGTAGAAATTAATTTAAATTAAAGTGATCCCGACTTTCTCCTTTCACGTAGTGCCCATCAAATTCGCATGATGGTTAGTTACTATGCAAGTGGAAAGCAGAAGTTCAGGGAACGGCAAGGAGCATGTCATTATTCCCGATAACAAAGTACCTACAGACAACAAAGTACCGACAGAGCTCTCGAGCTGGCTGGTGTTGGTTGGTACAGACCGAGACAAGCAGGCGTTCACCAGTTTGTTCAAGTTCTTCGCTCCTAAGATCAAGCGTTTTGGTATCAGTAAGTTGGGTGGCGAAGCTGCTGCAAACGAGCTAGTTCAAGACACGATGACTAATGTTTGGAAGAAAGCACATCTCTACAATGTAGATAAAGGCGCTGCGACCACTTGGGTCTACACGGTAATGCGTAATGCAGCATTCGACATGTTGCGCAAAGTGAAAGCGAAAGCCGAACAAACGATAGCCGACGATATCTGGCCAATCGATGCGATGGTAGCCGAGTCTCAAAGCGAAGATTTGCCATTCGGTGACCATTTGATGAGCCGACACGTAATGACTCAAATAGAAAAGTTGCCTCTCGCTCAGAAAACCATCGTCAAAGGCGTTTACTTTCAAGAGCTCTCTCAAGAGCAACTCGCTCAGCAACTTGGCGTCCCACTTGGAACAGTGAAATCACGTCTGAGACTCGCTTTAGCCAAATTAAAAGTTCACATGGGGGAACAAGACCATGATTAAACATCACCCAAACGCGGCAATCTTGAAAGACTTCGTCGATGGCACGTTGGCTGATTCAGTTTCTTTGATTGTTTCTAGCCATGTAGAGCTGTGTGAACACTGCCAACAACAAGTCAAGCAGCTTACAGCTGTAGCAGCGAATAATGCTTTTGACGCAGAGCCAGTATTCTCAAATGAAGATCTAGACAGCTTCTCAATGGACGACATGGACTTTGATTTTGACGCGATAGAGCAAATCACAGCTGATACTTCTCAGTCTGTTGAAGTGACTCCAGAGGTTCAGAAAGTAACTGTTGCTGACACGACATTCACAATCCCTCGCGCTCTAAACTCAGTAGCGAGAAAGGACTGGATGAACCTAGGCAAAATTTCACGAGCAAGACTCGATTTTGCTGACGAAGCACACCACACCAGCTTGTTGCACATCGACAAAGATGGACAAGTGCCTTGCCACACCCACAAAGGCTTCGAGATCACGCTTCTTCTAGAGGGCAGTTTCGAAGACGAAATGGGCGTTTACAACAAAGGTGACTTCATCAGGTTGGATGGCAATCACACTCATCAACCGGCAACAAAAGAAGGTTGTGTCTGTTTAACCGTTTCAAGTGATGCGCTTTACTTCACAAAAGGTGTGAGCCAACTATTCAATCCACTTGGAAAATATATCTATTAACCCAGTTGCAGGCTATAAATATACAGGATGGCATAAAGCTATCCTGTATATCGTCAATACATCTGAATAAAAACAACTACGGTGTCAAAGTAAAAACACACCCAGCTCTGTAAATACGATTAGCAATGTTGAACTATAAGAAAAAGCTCAGAGCAAGAGCAAAGGAGTTGACCAATGGAAAAGAAAATCAAAATCGGTATCAGTGCATGTGTTGCTGGACACAAAGTACGTTTCGACACAGGTCATAAACGCTCTCGTTTTTGTACAGACGACCTAGCAGACTACGTGGAATTGGAACCTGTTTGCCCAGAGATGGCTGTTGGTCTTCCAACCCCTCGTCCAACCATTCGTCAAACAAGAATGCTAGATGACATCATCCATGTTTCTCGCCCTGATGGCTCAGGTGATGTGACCAACGAACTGATCGAGTTCGGTCAAAACTACTCAAAGAAAAACCAACACATTGCTGGCTTTATTGTGTGTCAAAAAAGCCCAACCTGCGGCATGGAGCGCGTGAAGGTGTACCACCACCATGGTCGCGGCTCTGAATCGACAGGCATAGGCATGTTCACCCAACAAATTATGGACGGCAACCCGTTACTTCCCGTTGAAGAAAACGGCCGCCTTAACGATCCCATTTTGCGTGAAAACTTCATGACTCGAGTGTTCACTTACCAAAAATGGCTCGATCTTGTGGATGAAGGTGTGACCAAGCACAAACTGATTCAGTTCCACAGCGCCCACAAATATCTAGTCATGTGTCACCACGTTGAGGGTTACAAAAGCTTAGGCAAACTGCTAGCGGGTAATGATTTAGATATCGACGAACTAGCGGCTCAATACATCGAAGGCTTGATGACGGCGTTGTCTCATCACGCGAATCGAGGCAGTCACGCCAATACGCTGCATCATTTGCAGGGTTACTTTAAAAAACAACTGAGTAGCGCTCACAAGCAAGAGCTGACCAACCAGATCGCATCATTCAGAGAGGGCGTTGTTCCACTGCTAGTGCCACTGACACTGATCAATCACTACCTGATGGAATACCCGAACGAATACCTAGAATCACAGGTTTACCTAAACCCGCACCCTCAAGAACTTAAACTGAGATACGGATATTGAGCGACATACTATGGATACGACGAGACCTGCGGATTCACGATAACCCAGCGCTCGTCGCGGCAGTTGAAAACGGCGTAACGACCGCCGTTTTCATTTCAACGCCTCAAACGTGGCGGCAACACCACCTTGCGCCGATCAAAGCTGATTTCATCTATCGTCATCTAAAACAACTCGATTCCCAGCTCGCTGAATTCGGGATCGATCTTCTGCACCTCAAAGCCACAGACTTTAACGATCAAGCCACTCAACTCATCAACTTGTGCAAACAGGTCAATGCGACATGTGTCTATGCCAATTCAGAGCCGGAAGTAGACGAGCAGTTACGTGACAAACGCTTAATCGCTAGCGGTATAAAACTGAAGATAACCGACTGCGATACGATTCTGCCATTAGGTAGCGTGCTGAATAAACAAGGCGAGATGTTCAAGGTTTTCACACCTTTCAAAAACGCATGGTTAAAAGAAGTGCAAGCGAAAGGCATCATTTGCAGCCACGCTCCAGTGCATTCAACAGGATCAGCGCAAGCAGGTTCATCTGAAACGGATTCGCTTCCGAATCCATCACAACTGAAACAATCGTTAAGTGGTTTTTCTGGCGAGTACGATTTCGACTTTCCGCGTGTTGATTCAAGCCGTTGGCCACTAAGCCAAGACGTCCTTGAGAGCGTGATCCCCAATTTCTTAGCCAATAAAGTTAACGATTATTCTCGCCTTAGAGACATTCCCTCGATAAAAGGCACGTCTGGACTATCCCCTTATTTGGCGATTGGCGCTGTGAGCCCACGTTGGTTAGCGATTCAGTTGATTCAGCAACAGCCGGACTTGTTATTTGATACTCAGTTACCAGCCTTTTCTTGGCTTAATGAATTGATTTGGCGAGATTTTTATAAGCATTTGATGTTCCATCATCCTAAACTGGTTAAAGGTGCGAACTTTCAGCAGAAATACAACGGCTTAGATTGGTATCACGACAACCCTAGCTTCAAGGCGTGGTGCGAAGGAAAAACAGGATATCCATTGGTTGATGCCGCAATGCGTCAACTGGTTGAAACGGGCTGGATGCACAACAGACTAAGAATGGTGGTGGCAAGCTTCCTAACCAAGCACCTGCTTATTGACTGGCGTTGGGGCGAGCGTTTCTTTATGTCGCACCTTATCGACGGAGACTTTAGCGCCAACAATGGTGGCTGGCAGTGGGCTTCAAGTACTGGCTGTGATGCTCAACCTTACTTCCGAATTTTCAATCCAATCACTCAGAGTGAAAAGTTTGATCCAAAAGGAATTTTTATTCGTAAGTACATACCAGAGCTGCAAAATATCCCAGATAAGCATGTACATTTCCCACATGACTTTATCGCTAAAAACGGAATAGACAGCGAATACTGGCAACCCATCGTTGAGCATAAAGAAGCACGATTGAGAGCCTTAGCCTTCTTCAAATAATTAGAGTGAATATTATGGATAACTCTCTATGGCTTGATAACTTTCTCAACATGTATCGAGAACTCGGAACCGACAATTTCGACGTGCTTAAGACGGTTTATCACCCTGATATTGAATTCCAAGATCCGCTGCATCATGTCAGCGGTATTTCGGCGCTTACGCACTACTTCGAGAACCTCTACACCCAAGTAACCAGCTGTTACTTTCATATCGAACACACTTTCGAAGCGAACGACGAAGCTTCCGTTTACTGGACGATGCAGTTTGCTCACAAGCAATTAAATGGGCAAAAGCCAATCGAAGTACAAGGGCACAGCCACCTTAAGATGCTCGACGGTCAAGTGGTCTACCACAGAGACTACCTCGACGTCGGCTCTATGTTGTACGAACACATTCCAGTACTGGGCTGCGCGATCAAATCCATCAAAAAGAGGGCGAGCCGATAATGCGTATTATGATTACAGGCGCGACCTCTGGTATCGGCCAATCCCTAGCTAAAGATTACGCTCAGCAAGGGCATCAGGTGATTGCTTGTGGCCGCAACTCAGACAAGCTGCAAGCCTTAGTTGACTCGCACGAGACAGACGTCGCGCATTCATCAATTTCACCGCTCTGTTTCGACTTGACTGATTACCACAACTTCCCAGAACTCGACCAAGACAAGCCGCTCGATCTGCTGATTTTAAATGCGGGTGATTGTGAGTACATCGACGACCCAGTGAATTTTGATGCCGAGCTTTTTGAGCGCGTCATCAACATAAACCTAATTTCAATTGGCTACGCCCTTAAAGCTTGGTTAAAAAACATCAAGCCCGGCGGCCGTTTGGTTTTAGTCAGCTCCAGCGCCAGCTTTTTACCTTTGCCAAGAGCCGAGGCTTATGGCGCTTCAAAGGCAGCCCTCACCTACTTAGGCAGAACACTTTCGGTTGATCTGGCAACGCACAACATTCATGTCTCAATTGTGCACCCTGGCTTTGTTGAAACGCCATTAACCGAGCGAAATACGTTCTCTATGCCTATGATTATTAGTAGTGAGGCCGCAACTCAGCGAATCGTAAATGGTATCGCTCAAGGAAAGAGTGAAATCGATTTCCCAAGACGATTCATCATGTTGATGAAGCTACTAAGAATGCTCCCAACTCCAGTTTGGCAAAAACTCGCTTCAAGGATGGTATAACAATGAAGAAAATCGCCATTATTGGTTCAGGTATCTCTGGACTCACTTGCGCGCATATATTAGATAAGCACCACGACGTAACAGTATTCGAAAAGAATGATTACGTTGGGGGGCACACCGCGACCGTTGATATTGAACATCAAGGCTCGGCGTTTTCGATAGATACAGGTTTCATCGTATTCAACGATCGAACCTACCCGAATTTCAATCAGCTTCTAGAACAACTCGATGTCGAAAGGCAACCGACTGAGATGAGCTTCAGCGTCCACAACACGACGACCAAGTTTGAATACAACGGCCACAGCATTAATTCGTTATTCGCGCAGAGGAGCAACATCTTCAAACCTCAGTTCTGGTCTTTAGTGTCTGACATTCTCAAGTTCAACAAACTGTGTAAGGCTCAGTTTGAAAGCAATGAATTCACACCAGACGTTACCCTCGGCAGCTTCCTACGCGATAATCAATTTTCCGACTTTTTCAGCCAGCACTATATCCTACCGATGGGCGCGGCGATTTGGTCGACAAGCTTGGAAGAGATGGAAGAGTTTGAGCTCAAGTTCTTCATCCAGTTTTTCTACAACCACGGATTGCTCGATATCGCGAACCGTCCTCAGTGGTATGTGATTCCAAAGGGATCGCGTTCTTATGTTGAAATCATCCTTTCACGCTTAAACAAACCCGTTGCACTCAATACATCGATTAAACAAGTGACTCGCAATGAAACAGGCGTCACGATTGAGTTTGAAGATAGCAGCACACAAGACTTCGACGAAGTAATCTTTGCTTGTCACTCAGACCAAGCCTTACGTCTGCTTGGTGATGCAACAGAACAAGAGCAACAGGTACTGGGCGAAATCCCATACAGCCGCAATGAAGTGGTTCTGCACACCGATACTCGCTTGTTACCAGACAGAAAACTGGCTTGGGCAAGCTGGAACTACATGTTGGATGGCGACAGTAAACGACCTGCTTGTGTCACGTACAACATGAACATTCTGCAAGGCATCGAAAGCCAAGACACCTTCTGTGTCACCTTGAATCAAAGCGAAGCCATCGACCCAGAAAAAATTATTCGCAGCTTTGTTTATCATCACCCGGTACTTAATTCGAACACGGTCGAAGCTCAGCACAAGCGTGAGCAAATCTGTGGCAAAAACCAGACGCACTTTGCTGGCGCTTATTGGTATAACGGCTTCCATGAAGACGGTGTCCACAGTGCACTCGATGTGACCAAACGCTTCGGTTTAGATTTGAGTACGAGTTCCGCGCTATGAACAGTCAAACCCTGACACCCGAGATGGGGATCGCATCCGAAAAGAGTGAAGAGCTCAGCGGTATCTATTGGGGTAACGTCAGACATCGCCGCTTTGGCGACATCACTCATGAGTTCAGCTATCAGCTGTATATGATGGGGTTAGATCTTGATGAGCTGCCCCAAACCACAGCGCGCAGTGCGCTGTTCGGAACTCGTTGGTACAACCCGATTCGCTTTGTCGAATCGGATTATCTCGCTGAAAAAAAAGAAAATGTCACCACGGATGAACCAAAATCACTTAAGCAACGTATAGCTTCCAAAGTGCAACAACTTGGTGGGGTTTGGTCTGATTCAAACCGTGTGACGATGCTGGCTCAGTGCCGCTGTTTAGGCATCTACTTCAGCCCAATCAACTGTTTCTTCTGTTATGACGAGACTGGAGATTGTAAGTACATGTTGGCTGAGGTGAGTAACACGCCTTGGCGAGAAAGACACTACTATCTCATCGACATGCACCAAGAATTGAAGGTAAAAAAAGAGTTTCACGTTTCGCCGTTCATGGATTTGAACATGACTTATTTTTGGAAGATTAAGCCACCAGCGAAACGCACGTTAGTTCACATCGAAAGCCGCCGAGACGACAAGCTTTTCGATGCGACACTAGCCCTGACGAAGCAGTCAGTAACCAAGACAAACATTAGACGAACGGTATTCAAGATTCCGGCGATGACGATAAAAGTCGTGATGGGAATTTATTATCAGGCTCTCAAATTATTCCTGAAAAAAGTACCGTTTGTGGCGCATCCAGACTCAACATCTTAAGCGCTTAAAACAGAAATCATTTCTAGCTTGGGTCGCTCCAATCAAGGAGCTGAACTCAGCTTAGTTGGCACAAAATATTAGAATGAGTTATCAGCGAGGTTTACATGGAACAGCTTGCCAAACAAAACAACAATATTGAACAACAAGCTAAAGCCGTTGCTGTTTCAAGCAACTGTAAATATCGAGCTTTAATCTTCAAGGTGTTAGAAAGCCTGCAATTCGCAACGCTTGAGATCATTGAGCGCGACCAGCATTCAGTATTTGGTGATCGAGAAGCTAAATTGAAAGGTCGAATCGTGATTCATGATGCGACCTTTTTTAGAGATGTGGTCATCAACGGCAGTATCGGCGCATCTGAAGCCTATATCGATGGTAAATGGACCAGCCCAAACCTCACGCGTGTGATTCAAATCATGGCTCGTAACCAAGCCCAATTGGATGAGCTTGATGACAAGACACAATGGATTTCTCGCATCAAAAACCTATTGCTGCGCCGTAAGAATGCCAACACCGAGCAAGGCTCTAAGCGAAATATTCTCGCCCACTACGACATTGGCAACGAACTGTATGAGCGCTTCTTAGATAGCTCGATGCAGTACTCTTCCGCAATCTACAGCGAAGACGCAGAAACCTTGTCGAAGGCTCAACAAAACAAAATGAAAACCATCTGTGAGCGACTAGAACTGTCTGAGAAAGATAGCGTGGTCGAGATAGGCACAGGGTGGGGCGGCTTAGCCATCTTCATGGCGCAACACTACGGTTGCCACGTCACCACTACCACGATCTCAGATGCCCAACATGCACTTGCTGAACAGAGAGTAAAAGCGCTTGGTTTAACCGACAAAATCACCCTGCTCAAAGAGGATTATCGCAATCTCACTGGTGAGTATGACAAGTTGGTTTCGATCGAGATGATAGAGGCGGTCGGACATGAGTATCTACAAACCTTCTTTGAAAAATGTTCCTCGCTACTTAAGCCCTCAGGCAAGATGCTGATTCAAGCAATTACTATTGCTGACAGCCGTTACGACAAATACCGCAAAGGTGTCGACTTTATTCAGAAGTACATCTTCCCCGGCGGTTGCCTACCTTCTGTTTCAGTGATGACCCAACACCTTGCGACCAGCACCGACCTTGTGGTTCAAGAAATTGATGACATTGGCCTGCACTACGCTCGAACGCTGAATGATTGGAACATCGCCTTTGAAAATAGTTGGGAAGAGCTAGAGTCTCTCGGCTATTCAGAAGAGTTTAAACGCTTATGGACCTTCTACTTCTGCTACTGTGAAGGCGCATTCAAAGAGCGCGTGATCAGCACTCACCATGTAGTCGCAAGAAAACCTCGTTACTTTGGAGAAAAAGATGAAGCGGTTTTGGATTATTAATCTCGTACTGTTTCAAGCGACCTGGGTTTGCAGTGCTTTCTTTACCGCGCAAGCCCCGTTCGTCACACCACTGATTGTAGTGGTTCACTTCCTTCTATCACCGACTCGCAGTAGAGATTTGAAGATACTCATTTTATTACCATTGGGGCTATTGCTTGATAGCCTCTTACTCCACTTCGGCGCGTTTGCCGTCGACTCTGAAATTGCGAATCAATCGTGGTTCCCGGTGTGGCTTGTCTGCCTGTGGATCATGTTCTTAATCAGTTTTAACCACAGCCTAAATTGGCTTTTAAAATGCTCGAAAGTGATCTTGTTTGTTATAGGGTTCGTAGCAGGTACTAGTAGTTATTGGGGAGGGATCAAAGCAGGTGCTCTTCTTACTACTTGGCCAGATGCATCGGTAGTTGCTGCCCTTGCAATAAGTTGGGGGATTTTGTTGCCCTTACTGGTGGCCGCCTACTCCAACTTAATACAACCTAAAATGGCAATAACGAGGTGACTTATGGCTTATCCACGCAACCCGACACAAACGTTCAAACCTGAGCGAGGTATTGTTCGCGCTCATCAGCAAGCAAAAAACACACTTCTAAGCTTTATTACTCTCCCGTTAATCTTTGCTGCGCTGTTATTTGCCGGACACGCTAGAGCCTCTGCTGTCGATGATCTGAACAAACGTGGTGAGGGTGAAATGAGTTACCTGTTTTGGACTCTCTACTCCGCAGAATTCTACGCGACTCCAACCAACTCCGAACGAGCTTTGAAGCTTGAGTATTACCGCTCTATCGATAGCAAAGACCTCGTAGACGCTACCGAAGATCAGTGGAACAAGCTTGGCTACTCTGACAGCAACATTCAACGATGGTTGAAACCCTTGTACGCGATGTGGCCGAACGTGGAAGAAGGAAGCACACTCACGATTCGTGTCGCTGAAGATAACGTGAGTCGCTTTTATTTCGATGAACAACCGATCGGCACCATCCAAGACAAGCAATTTGGTGAAGCCTTTCTAGCGATTTGGTTGTCTGAAAACACCTCTGAACCCGGTCTTCGTAAACAACTTTTAGGTTTGAACAAATGAATCCAAAAACAACAATAATAAAATTCGCTCTGGCATTTTTTTCACTCACTTGGCTAGTGGGCTGTGGCTCTGCAAGTTTAGAAGACCATGTCGACACTACGCCAGAGCTCAAGCTTGAAACCTTTTTTAATGGCGAATTAATGGCCTACGGCATGGTGCTCGACCGCTCTGGTAACCTACTGCGCCGCTTTGATGCCAAGCTTATCGCAACTTGGGACGGTGACAATGGAGAAATAAAAGAGTGGTTCTCTTTTGCTGATGGCGAGCGCTCAACTCGCGTTTGGAATCTCATAAAAACCGGCGAAAACACCTATTCTGGGACTGCCAACGATGTCGTCGGAACCGCTTATGGTGAGACCCAAGGTTCAGCGCTGTATTGGAAATATGATCTAGAAATTGAAGTAGACGGCAGCACCTATGAAGTGGTGCTCGATGATTGGATGTTCTTGATGGACGACAAGCGCTTATTCAACAAGACTGAGATGTCCAAGTTTGGCTTTAAAGTCGGAGAGGTCATCTTATACATCGAGAAGATTTGATGTAACTGCCGTTTCTGATTCTTAGTTTTAAAACGATGACTACATCTACAGTACGTAACAAAACAGCCCACAACGAAAATTGTGGGCTGTTTTGTTTGATCCCTCGAATAGCATACCTGCATGCTCAAGCCATTGTGCTAAGATGCGCCACCAGCATACAAATGGACTAGACTGACACTAAGCAGTCCCCATTTGTTTCGCTAAGCGTAGATTCCCTACCATGAATAATTGAAAAGGCTTTAAAGCATGAGCAAGTTGACCTCAGCGGAGCGTAAAGCTCGCGACAATGAACGTTTCTCACAACGCGTAAACGACCGCAGAGAAAAAGGTGAAGACGTAGTTGCTTACGCACTGACCAACAAAAAAGCTGTAAAATTCCTGACTAAGTCAGAGAAAAAACGTTTCAACGAAACGAGAGCGACTCTGCAAGAAGAGAAGCGAGTGAAAGAACAAGAAGAGCTTAACCGAATCGAAGACGCGTTCACGATCAAACAGTTCGACGACGAATAATCACTTATGATTACTCAAAAGCGCTGGCTCTATGCCGGCGCTTTTACTTGTTAGTTCGTTGTTTTTTAACGCTGTTATTTCTTGCTAAACCCGTCGATTCTTAACGGCTTTCCCCCACTTTCTTAGCTCAGCCTTACCGCTCGACCGATCACCCAAGCTATCAACCTATCAACCTATCAACCTATCAACCAGGCTATCGATCAACTTTAGCCATAGATCTCAGAAAATCTTAGCCTAGCCCCTTACTATCTCGAATCAACTCTACAAATTGAAGACAGTATGATTTTAATTACCGGATCAAGCAGCGGTTTAGGCGCAGCTCTCGCGAAACAATATGCTAACGCCGACGCTCAGCGCGTAGCCATTACAGGTCGCAATGCACAACGTTTAGCAGAAGTGGCGCAAGGCCTACCTGCGAATACCATTAGCCAAGCGTGTGATCTCTGTGACCCGCACTCAGTGAGCGAGTTATTGGATGCGTTACCTGAAATGCCGAAGCTGGTGATCCACAGCGCTGGCAGTGGGTACTTCGGTAAGATAGAACAGCAAGATCCAACCATCATCAGCGACATGCTGAAGAACAATATTGAGTCTTCGATCTTTTTGATTCGCGAGCTTGTACAGCGCTACAAAGATCAATCGGTCACCATCGCTGTGGTGATGTCGACGGCGGCACAAGGTGCTAAAGCGGAAGAGTCCACCTACTGCGCGGCAAAATGGGCCGTGAAAGGCTTTATCGAATCGGTAAGGTTAGAGCTAAAAGGTCACCCGATGAAAATCGTGGCGGTTTACCCTGGAGGAATGGCGACCGAGTTTTGGAATACAAGCGGTAAAGGCATGGATACCTCGAGCTTTATGACCGCGCAAGAAGCCGCTCAGATGCTACAACAGGCGTTGACCAGCACAGAGCATGGATTCGTGTCAGATATCACGATAAACCGCGGCTAGCAGGTAAACAGCTCGCTTAATCGGTAAATAGAGCGACACATTACCAAAGAAATGATTAGAGTAATTATTTGTGAGGGTGAGCATGAAAGTGTGCGACAATGCTCGGCGTAAATTCATATTCAAGGTTTATTATGAAACTTCTAGTTCGTAACCTATCGCGCTCTACCTCTGAGCAAGACATCCGTGTGCTATTTTCTGAGTTTGGCTCAGTAAAAGAGTGCAGCCTAGTTTTAGACCAAGAAACTGGCGACTCAAAAGGCTTCGCTTTTGTTGAAATGCCAGAGCAAGAAGAAGCTAAAGCGGCACTAAACAAGCTGAACTTGTCAAAGCTTGGCAAAAACACGATTCGTGTAAAAGTAGCGAACTCTTAATCGATTCAATGCATCATCAGCCGCATGGCTTAGCTTAACAGCAGCACAGATGATAAAGCCCGTAACGATATGACGTTTTCCAGCGCAATATCGTTACGGGCTTTTTGCTGCTCGCAATTCTCTTTTCACACGATTTGAATACGCCTACAGACCTTCATGTTCATCAATAGCACGTCTTGCTTCGGCCATTGAACATCCAGATTCCATCACCAGCTGAGCCACAGTCATTGAAGGTGTAGCGGCCAACAGAGATGCCAAACACACCACGGGTTTAGGCAGCACTTTGTCGATTGCAATTGCTATCCAACCGTCTTTTTCATGGGTTAACATCGTTTTAAATTCAACGAGTTGATACTCTTGAGCGACCAACAGCCAATTACGCGAACGACGAACTCGTTTCAACTGACATCCACATTCCGCAGCATTCACCATCACTTGGCTTTTATCACTCACACGATGTACAAAACTATTCAATGGGACGCTAAACATAACTCTCTGCTAATCAATCTATTCCTACCATTCAAGAGCTCTCTACCTATCTCTCAAAACTTTCTAACTGTCACTCAATTAAAACCGTACGTAGGATTACACAGACACAAAAAAACCGCCAGTGATGCACTAAGCAACCTCGCGGTTTTTGGATGTTAACGTGTGTGGTTTACGCTTTAGTTTCTACCACAATGTCCGTTTTTACCGAGTTCGCGATAAAGCAGTTTTTGTGCGCCAAGTGGTGCAGTTTGTCGAGCTGCTTGGCGGTGGGCTTTTTGGTACCTAAAAACACAATTTTAGGGCGCAGAGTCACCTTAGTGACCGATGAGCGGCCAGATTCATCTTCTTCCAGCACACCAATCGCATCATCGACATAGGAGTCGATCACGTACTTCTGCTTTGCGGCAATGCCCAAAAACGTCAGCATATGGCAGCTAGAAAGTGCCGCGATAAACGCTTCTTCTGGATCAACATTCGCTTCCACCGAAAACGGCAGTGGCACAACATGTGGAGAGGACGAAGCAGGCACAGTGACACCACCATCGAACTCCCACGTATGACCTCGACTGTATTGATTGTCGCTAAAGACTTCATCTTCCGCTTTTTGCCAGCGAATGACCGCTCCATATTCAGACATAAACCCTTCCTCTATCCATTAGTTATCAAATAATTGGTTCTCAAACGACGAGTTATTTAGCGATCAGCTGGGTGATTGACACCATCATTAGTCACCACATCGCCAATATCAAAAGGGTTCACCCCTTCCAAACAGCCGATGTTAAAACCGTATTCATTTGGACTTGAGCGGCGTTGGTGATGGGTATAGATACCGCAGTTTGAGCAGAAGTAATGCTTCGCGGTGTTGGTATTGAATTGATAAAGCTTGAGATGCTCAGCACCTTTGAGGATCTTGATGCCATCTAGCGCAACAGAGCCCACAATCGCTCCCCTGCGACGACAGATAGAACAATCACAGCGGCGTGGTTTTTCTATCCCGTTAGGTAAGCTAAGCTCTAATTCAACCGCACCGCAATGGCAGGTTGCCTTATGAAAAGGTTTGATAACCGTGTTACCGACAACTTTCATTTCTCTCTCCAATCACGTCCTTATGTTGCTCGTATCATAACCAGTTAAATGTTCTCTGTCCGTAGCCGGGTGCTGAGTTCGAGAGATCTGTCATGTGCGGCCGATTCGCCAATCTAACTAGACTTTTCAACCAAATCGCCAAACCGCTCAAACAGAAAATCCAAAAACAGTCGGATACGCTTCGGCTGATATTTCTTGCTGATGTACACCACATTCAAGTCGGCGCTCGACACCGACATCGCGGTATTGAAGTTTTTCATGTAGCCATTAAGCAGAGTCACAAGGCGTTGGTTATTGATGTCATCTTGCACATCCAACACCGATTTAAGCGCAATGCCCTCACCTTTTAATGCCCAGTAGCGAATCACTTCGCCATCGTCTGAAAATCGCTTCGGCACAACCGTCACCGACTTCTTCATATCATTGTCTTGGAAGTGCCATGTCTTGAGCTCTTCATTGCTACGCAGCATGGCTAAACAGTCGTGTTCGACCAAATCTTGTGGTGTTAACGGTGTTCCATGTTTAGCAAGATATTCAGGAGAAGCGCACAACACGCGTCGACTTGGCGATAAGCGTCTGGATATCAAACTGCTGTCGACCAATTCACCATAACGGACCACGATATCCATACCAGATTCAGCAATGTTCGAGAGGTTATCGTTCAAGTACAGGTAAGGAATAACGTCCGGATACTGCTGGCAAAACTCCGAAAGAATAGGAAGAATGTACTGCTTTCCGATGTCTTTTGGCGCGGCGATTTTTAGCGAGCCTTTGACTTCTTTTACGCCATTTTGAATCAGGTTTTCGGCCTCACTGACGTTGTCTAAAATCTCCAAACATGCCTTGTGATACAACTCCCCAGAGTCGGTCAAAGACACATGACGCGTGCTTCGATTCAACAACTTCACACCATATCGTTCTTCAAGCGCCTGCAGCCTTGCTGTCATAGTCGCAGGAGAAAGCCCTAACTCTCGCCCAGCCGCAGCTAACCCGTGATGCTTAACAATGCTCACGAACATCGCCATATCTGAAAACTTATCCATACGATTCTCGCTTCCACCTCTTCGTCTTACTTCTCGATCTTAATGCTCGATTTGAATACTCAGCCACACTATTCAGTTTAACCGAATAATGAATTTATATTTTAACCAATTATCAAATTTAGTCGAATAAATATAATGGCAAACATCAACAGAACAACGCAGGAATTCAGAGCATGACTAACGAATCGACTAATCAAGAGCAACGCACTTTCGTCATCATTGGTGGCACATCAGGTATCGGCAAAGCACTAGCGATGCAACTAAGAAACGAGAACAACACGGTACATATTGCCAGCCGACACACCGGCGTTGATGTCACGGATGAAAAGTCGATTTGTGAATACTTCGAATCGATTGGCGTGTTTGACCACTTAATCGTAACGGCTGGCTCATCCGCTCCCGCAGGAAAAGTAACAGACGTAGCAACCGCAGACGCTAAGACAGCTTTTGACACTAAGTTTTGGGGCAGCTTAAACGTAGCCAAACATGCCGCTCGTTACATGACACCAAACGGGTCTATCACGTTCACAACTGGCATGTTGTCACGCAAGGTTGTGGCAGGCACTTACGTAAAAACCGCCATCAACGCCGCACTAGAAAGCGTAACCAAAATACTAGCGAAAGAGCTATCCCCCATTCGAGTCAATGCCGTTAGCCCGGGTTTAACCATGACGGAAGCCTACAAAAACATGGACGATTCCGCTCGTACAAGCATGTACGACAACGCCAAAAACAACCTACCCGCAGGCAAGGTTGGCGAGCCTTCAGAGATAGCCATGGGTTACCTGTTCGCAATTAATAACCCATACGTCACAGGGTCAATCATCGACATCGATGGCGGCGCTCTACTCAGCTAACACTCCGCAAAGAAGCAAAGAAGCAAAGAAGCAAAGACATAAAGAACAATCGTTAGGGCGTGTATCTCACGTCCTAACAAACAAGAATTAACACAGGTACTTCACTATGAAATCAGAAGCGATCCATAAAGAAAAGATCCCATTCCAAGTTTGGATACTGACACTCGCAGCTTTTGCCATCGGCACCGCTGAGTTTGTTATTGCAGGCATCCTTCCACAAATTGCCACATCCCTTTCGATCACCGAAGGTCAAGCCGGATACCTAATCAGTGCTTACGCATTGGCTATCGTTATTGGTGGCCCGATCTTAACCATCTACCTCGCACGTTTTAACAAGAAGATGGTACTGATTGGCTTAATGGCACTGTTCATCATCGGTAATGTCTTATCAGCCCTTGCTCCTAGCTACCCACTTCTACTTGCCAGCCGTGTTATCGCAGGCTTAGTGCAAGGCCCTTTTTATGGTATCGGTGCGGTTGTTACAACCAACTTAGTGTCTGAAAAAATGGCAGGTCGTGCCGTTGGCCAAATGTTCGCAGGCTTAACACTCGCTAACGTTCTTGGCGTTCCAGCTGGTACATGGGTCAGCTTGCAATTCGGCTGGCACACTACTTTCTTTACCGTGGCAGCACTTGGCACTATCGCGATGCTTGCCATTTTGATATCGATTAAATCGACAGGCCACAGTGAAGCGAAAGACATCAAAACTCAGCTTCTAGCGTTCAAAAACCCAATGCTGCTGATCAGCTTGGCAATCACTGCTTTTGCTTGGTCTGGCTTCATGACGCTATACGGATACCTTGCGCCAATCGCTATGCACATCACCGGCTACGGTCAAGAGTCTGTTACTTGGATCTTAGTGATTGTGGGTGTCGGCTTAATCATCGGTAACACCTTGGGCGGACGCTCTTCAGATAAAAACCTAGGCAAAGCTTCAATGTTTTGGGCCGTTGCAATGATCGTGTCATTGGTTGTAGTTGGCCTTGTGGTAGACAACAAAATCCTCTTCGTTGCAGCTGCATTTGTCTTTGGTATTGCATCATTTGCGAACGTCCCTGCCATGCAACTTCGAGTAATGAACCACGGTGGCGAAGGCCAAGAGCTAGCAGCAACTGCGAATATCTCAGCGTTTAACTTAGCCAATGCCTTTGGTGGATTCCTTGGCGGCATGGTACTCGACAGCCAACTAGGCGCAGGCATGATTCCATTCGCAGCCGTTGTTGTCCCAGTGATTGGTTTGCTGCTTATCGCCAAAGCCAACCGAGCGGGCAAGCCACAAAGCAACTCTATTTTCAGCCCAGCAGAAAGCAAATAACGCGACTTCTCGCCCCAATACAAAACGAAAGATCACAGCATTAAAACAAGGTAGAAACCATGAACAAATTATTTGAAAAATCAGAACTGAAAGGCCTAGAACTGCAAAATCGCGTGGTTATGGCACCCATGACACGCGCTCGCACTAGCCAACCTGGAAACGTGCCCAACGACATGATGGCGACTTATTACCAACAACGAGCAAGTGCAGGACTTATCATCACTGAAGCCACACAAATTTCAGATGACTCTCAAGGTTACTCATTCACACCCGGCGTTTATACCGATGCGCAAATCGAAGGTTGGAAATCAGTCACCACAGCAGCAAAAGAGCAAGGTGCCGCGATCTTCTGCCAACTATGGCACGTAGGCCGAGTATCACACCCTACCTTTCAAAAAGGCGAGTTGCCGATTGCACCTTCAGCACTGGCACCCATAGAAACGCAGGTTTGGATCTCTGATGAGAATGGTAACGGCAACATGGTGGATTGCATCCAACCAAGAGAGATGACCCAAGCAGACATCGATCGTGTTGTTCAAGATTTTGCTAACTCAGCGAAAAAAGCAGTCGAGGCAGGGTTCAACGGAGTGGAAATACACGGTGGCAATGGCTACCTGATTGATCAGTTCCTAAGAACCAACTCAAACAAACGCACCGACAACTACGGCGGTAGCCGCGAGAACCGACTTCGCTTCCTAATCGAAGTGGTTGATGCTGTGATTGAAGAGATAGGTGCCGATAAAGTAGGTGTGCGCTTGGCGCCGTTCATCACCTTCAAAGACATGAACTGCCCAGATATCGTACCAACGATTTTAGAGGCATCGAAGGCACTTCAAGATCGAGACATCGCTTACCTGCACCTATCAGAAGCCGACTGGGATGATGCTCCAGTTATCCCTGAAAGCTTCCGTGTCGAACTAAGAGCCTTGTTCTCTAACACCATCATCGTTGCCGGCAGCTACACACCACAACGCGCCGAAGAAGTACTAAGCAAAGGCTACGCCGATCTCGTCGCATTTGGTCGCCCATTCGTTGCTAACCCAGATCTAGTTTCACGCCTACAAAACGGCAGCGAACTATCAGAACTTGATGGCGCCACTCTGTTCGGCGGCAACGAAAAAGGCTACATCGATTATCCAGTGTTGTAGTGAATCTTAAATTGATAGAACTGCCTTAGATTTTCCTTCAGGCAAAAGAAAGGCTCGCATGACTAGTGCGAGCCTAATGCAGTTTAGGGGGTAAACCACAATCTGATATTAATCTGGGACTAATTATTTAACTTATGAGCCATTATGCACTTGTGCGCATTGATATTCTATTTTTAAATGATTCACTGCAATTAATCAATCGATAAAAGTTAGCGTTTGGTCAATTTAAACCACATAGATAACAGTGGTTTAGTGAGTGATGTCTAGAAAACCATCATAAAACCCATAAAAATCAGATCTATAAGCTTCTCATTTGCCAGTAGCCTTCACCATTAGTGGCGAGTTGGCTGTGTAAATAATCGAGCGTATCTGCGACCGTTCCCGCAATGCCTTGTGGTGGATTGAACAACAGTAAACCACTACCGATCAGGCGATCATCACCCTTAGGATCTCGAAGGCGAAGCTCCGACTTAATCGGACTTGGCAGCAAACCATCTTTCACTGCGGTCACACAATGGTTCAAAATCAGTGAGCTCTTGTCATCCGTGTAGAGCGGGTACCAAATTAGTGCAGATACCTTCTCAGATTGCTGATACGCCTTAACCAAGGCATCAACCACCGCGAGATATTCTGAATCGGTTTCGTAAGGTGGGTCAATCACGATCAGGTGATGATTATCGTGTTTTGCTATGTCGTCAGGCAGTGCTTTCAAGCCATCGCCAGCGGTAATGGTGAGCTTACTTGAAACATCAAGATCGCGTTGCAGCTTCTCAATGTTGGTTTGTAATAAGTCGGCTTCATCTTGCTGAATGTCTGAAAAATAGAAGCTATCTTGGCTGCGGCCTTGTTGGTAGGTGATGGCTGCAGAACCCGGATAGAGAGAGATAAGTTGGTTCGGATTGTAGTATTCCAGCACCGACATAAAAGAAGCGAATGCCGGAGGAAGATAAGCCTTGTTTCGCCACAAGTACCCAACCCCTTCAGCAAACTCACCAGCATGATTACTTGGTGCAGTGTTGAGGTCATAACACCCTGTACCAGAGTGCGTGTCGATAACATTGAGGCGTGAATGTTGCTGCATTAATGACCGAACAAGTGCACTCAATACTGGATGCTTTAGCGCATCACCATGGTCGCCTACATGACATTGATGTCGATATTCCATTCCCTTGCCTCATTTCTACGAACGTCATCTAAACATACTTCATATCATGAGGGCTTGCCTGCTCAATCCATCGTTTTTTGAAATAGGCTCTCTTTTCTGTAACTGTTTGACTCTTATAAAAAATAAAGCCCCTCGTTTTACTATAAACGAAGGGCTTTGTTGACGTTACTGACTAAGTTGTACTGTTAACCAATAGATAACCTAAGGGTACTCACCCTCAACTTCTACCGGCGCTTTCACTTGGTAGTGACAAGGCTGTAGACCAAGTAACTTAGGCAGTGTGATACCTACTGAAACTGAAGACCACGTACCGCTGACAATACCTACAACCAGTGCAATCGCGAAACCTTGCAGCGCAGCGCCACCAAGTAGCCAAAGTGCAGATACGGTGATTAGCGTTGTACCTGAGGTCACCATGGTGCGTGAGAAGGTCGCTTTAACCGATTCGTTAAGCAGGTTGTCAGTGTCACCATTTGGATTACCACGCAGCATCTCACGGACACGGTCGGCAATGATGATCGAGTCATTCAATGAATAACCCAAAATCGCCAACACAGCCGCTAACACAGTCAGGTTGAACTCGAACTGAGTAAAAGCGAACAGACCCAAGATAAGCGTCACGTCATAGATGATTGCGGCTAGGGCGCCGAGTGCTAAACGCCATTCAAAACGTACACTCAGGTACAGCATGATCATTAGGAAACACACCAATACCGCTAAGCCACCTTGGTCAACCATGTCTTGACCGACTTGAGGGCCAACCACGCTGCTGTTAAGCACTTTTACTTGGTCGCTGACAGAAGACAAAGCATCCACTAAGTTTGGCTGTGGAGCATCTGTCAGTTGGCTGTAACGAATCGTCCAGCGATCTTGCTCTGCCATACCAACCACTTGAACGTCTTGTTGGAAAGCCGTATCAAGTTTGGTTTTTAACGCATCTTTGGTTACTTGATCAGAGAGCTGAACTTCAGCAACCACACCGCCAGTAAAGTCCAAGCCCCAGTTAAAACCTTTCACTGCCACCAGCATCACAGAGCTCATGAACAGCACAATAGAAATCACAGACATCACCTTACGAAGGCGAGTCATGCTGCTGTCTGAAATAGTCATTTTTGAAATACTCATGCTTAAATCCTTACATCGTGGCGTTGGTCACGCCCCCAAACCAAATTGATGATCGCTCGTGAAGCAAATATGCCCGTGAACATACTGGTTAGAAGACCTAAGCCCAGTGTCAGAGCGAAGCCCTGAATCGGTCCATTACCAATGGTATATAGAGCCACAGCAACGATCATGGTGGTGACGTTAGCATCGAAAATAGAAGAGAATGCGCTATCGAAACCACGGTCGATAGAGCTAGCAAAGCTGCGCCCTTCTTTCATCTTGTCTCGAATACGCTCGAAGATAAGCACGTTGGTGTCCACCGCCATACCAACGGTCAGTACTAGACCCGCAATACCCGGCAGAGTTAACACCGCACCCGGTAGCAGCGCAATCAAACCAAATAATGTGGTCATGTTAACCACCAATGCACAGTTCGCGACCCAACCAAGGCGGCGGTACCATAGCGCCATAAACGTTAGAGTAAGACCAAGGCCAAGAGCCAAAGCAGCAAAGCCATTCGTTACGTTTTCAGCCCCCAGAGATGGGCCAATGGTACGCTCTTCAATGATGGTAACAGGCGCTGTTAATGAACCTGCACGTAACAGTAGAGCAAGCTCTTGTGCTTCTGCCATGCTGCCTGCACCTGTGATTCTGAAACGGCTACCCAGTTGAGATTGGATGTTCGCCACACTGATCACTTCACTGGTTTTTTCGCTGTTACCGGCTCTATCACGGCTGTATTCGCTGTAAACGGTCGCCATTGGCTTGCCGATGTTATGGCGAGAAAACTCAGACATTTTCTTACCACCAGAAGAATCCAGCGTAATGTTTACTTCTGCACTGCCCATCTCACCAATGCCACTGCGTGCATCGATAATGTGTTCACCGCTTAATACCGCTTTGCGAGCAACCACGACACGATTACCATCTGAATCTTTCAGAGTTTGAGTATTGCGCGTTGCGTTGTCGTACACAGAGTAGAACGCAAGCGAAGCCGTAGCACCAATCACGTCTTTCGCAGCTGCAGGGTCTTGCACACCCGGAAGTTCGATACGGATACGGCTTTCACCTTGGCGTTGAATCGATGCCTCAGTGATGCCTAGCTCTTCAATACGGCTGCGCATGATTTGCAGGTTTTGTTGAACCGTTAGATTACGTAGCGTTCTTTGCTCTTCTTCAGACTGAGTTAACGTTAGCGATTTATCTGAACGGTCACGTTGCCATTGTGGGAACTCCTCGCGAATCAGTTTCTGTGCTTTCTCGAAATCGGCATCAGTACGGAAGTTAAACTCAACTTGGTTGTTCACCACTTTACCGCGTGCATAACGTACTTGGCTGGTGATCTCATCGACCACAGATTGCGCTTGTGCGTGGTAAACCGGTTCCATGTCCACTTCTAGCAGGAACTGCACACCACCACGTAAATCAAGGCCTAGCTGAATCGGCGCGAAGCCCATGTCAGTCAACCATTTTGGTGCTGCTGGCTCCATCGCTAGCGCAACGGTCGCGTTATCCAATAGACGCTCATTCAGCACCTCTTTGGCTTTCGCTTGTTGTTCAGCGTCTTCTAAGATCACGACTAAACGTTTGTCTTTTTGAAATGCAGATTTGGCTTGGATGCCTTCGCTCGCAAGGTATTGAGTAATTTGAGTCGCATCGATTGTCTGCTCAGAGCGATTGCTGATTTGAACCGATGCATTCTCGCCATACCAAGACGGTAAAGCACTCAGAACCATGATGATAATGGTGGCGATAAGCACCGCGTATTTCCACTTTGAATAGTGGTTAATTTGTTTTCTTGGAATGCGTTTTTTCACAGTCAAGATCTCTTCTTTTTACCAATCACCGTAAATACGTGCTCAAAAATAGCACCGAAAAAAAACAGTGAACGAGCGTTTTAACCAGCTAGGTTGACCAGTTATTTACTACGATTGGTATAACTAATGTTTTGCGAACACGATCGATAGCTGAAACCAGAACAAGCTGATTGAACGGTAGTGATGCTAAAGCTGATGTCGCTATGTTTGTCTTGGTTAATTGGCGAGCTCAATGGGCACAAGTGACCACCGATACGACCAATTTAGGGTCAAACGATTAGCTAAGAAGTTCTCGGAAATGCGAGTATTGGATGTTGCCCTCTTTCCACCCCGAAAGCCGGGAAGACGGAGAACTCACAATACTGGTCCAATGCTGCTTAGAGTCCAACAACGGTGTGTTGAAAAGCAGAGAAGCCAGTATTGAAGGGGGAGAGAAGTCAATCAGTAGATGATAAGCAGGCTCAAGATCGGCCACGCTTTCTTGCTCGTTACTGAGCATACGTCTGAAGTTTGCTGCTTGAAGGCTTGATTCGGTGTCGTGATAGTTAGAACTGTCACCAGAAGGCACGGTGCCAAACTGAGCCTTATCGCACTCTAAGTAGCTCGACGGATTATCCGTATCAGCTTGTTTACAAAGATCATTTTGTGAAGATTGCTCTTGAGCCGAGTATATTTGAAATGGCTTAGAAGGAAACGAATAGCCGTTAGAATTCACTAAGCCAAAGCTCAGTAAAAACAACATTAAGACTAATCGGGTACCCAGTTTAAGCAATCTAATATCCAAACAACATTCTCGTAGATCGTCAATCTACAATACAAATGAAACGCTGTCTTGATTTAAAACATTTTTTTAGAAAATGATACGATGCAACCGATTAAGCGATCTCAAAATTTAGATTTACATAGATCTAAAACGGCTTAACAACAGGTGAGGCATAGACGTTATGAATGGTGGGAAAACAAGAAAGCCAAGCGGTGCTCGCTTGGCTTTGAGTTGTCTCTTTCTGTTGGTTTCAAGCTTTAGGCTTTAGGCTTTAGGCTTTAGGACGCATGATGTTCTTAACCTTACGGCTATCTTCACCAAAGATGCGTTGGACAAGTTGATTCATGTCTTCCGCAGTAATCGACCTCGCCACTCGCTCAACTTGAGACAAAGCTTCGATATCGTAACCATGAAGTAAATAACGAGACAGGTACCATGCTTGGTCAATAGAGCTCATCTCGAGAGGCGTGAAGTCCGCTTCAAACTGTTTCACGACTGCGTGCATTTCCTTTTCAGAGACGCCTTGTAAAAGGTCTGCAATCACTTTATCGATCGCCACTTCAACTTGGTCAACGTTCTCCGGCGCTACCATCGCCCCGATAACCCACTCACCACTCAGCTCACTATCTGCGGATGCTGAATACGCATATGGCGAGTAATCTAAGCTCAACTCTTCACGAATATAGGTATCTAAACGAGTCGCCAGCAAGCGCTGCAGCAAGTCTTCCATGAAAACATCTTTTGCCGACATTTTAACTTCAACGCTAGGCTCAGAGATAACTCGTAGGATGTACTCTGCACTATTCACATTGTTGATCGCTAAATCAATGCGTGATTCAGATGGCTGCTTGTAAGCCACCTTAAATTCAGGAACCTCAGCTTTTTCTAATGGAATCGAAGCCAAGTATTGCTCAACCAAAGGCTTTAATTCACTTGGGTCGATGTCACCCACGATCACCAATTGGTTATGCCTCATTTGACCAAACAATTGCTGATGAAGATTAGCGACGTCTTCCACAGAAACCGCTTCAACACGTTCTTTATCAACAAAGAGGTGGCCACTGTCTTGACGATAGATATTCTGGTTTCTTGCGCGCTCAAACTGACCGACAGGGCTGCTCAAGAAAGATTCTTGACCTTGTACAAACTCCTGTTTCACTGCCTCTAACTGCTCGGGAACAATTTTAGGCGCAGTTATGAAGGTATAAAGCGCAGCAAACGTATCTTTAAGTCCGTCTTTATTGATATTAAATTCAATACCATGACGAGTATTACCAATGAAAGAATCGGCGCTAATATTTTCACGATCAAAGTACGCTAAAAGCTCAGAGCCCGTAAACTCACCGACACCACTTCGAGCGAAGGTAGGTAACGCAACCTCAACAGCTGGGTACAAGCTCGGATCCAAAGCGGCTTTTCCGCCGAGGCTCATGTACATCACCCCAACATCATCACCTGCCTCATAATCACGCAGGTACCACATGTCGATGCCATTGCTTAACGTCCACTTTTGGATGTATGGGTCAATAGACATTTGTTCAGCAAGTACAACCTCGCCTTGCGAGCTAGGTACAGCAAAAGCGCTGGCTGTTCCAATCGCAAGCGGCGCAACTCCCGCCTCGCTATACGTGGCTTTTAAACTATCGAGAGAGTTGATGATCGCGGTTCTGTCTTCGGAGTCATCCATCCCAATAACAATAAAGTAATCATCAGAAAGTAGATTCTTGATGTTGTCGTTAATCACTTCAAGGCTCAAGTTAGCGATGAAAGCTTCCAAGCTTGCTTGATAATCTTTCTGTGATTGGACTATTCGATCATTGACTAACGCACTCACTTTGTAATTCGCGTGTTCAACACTGTCCATTTTATCCCAGTTATGCTCGATGTTATCCAGCAAGTCTTGGTAGTAGTACAGTTCGCCAGCAATATCCGTTTCCGAAACACCAAAATCACGCAATGATGCCAATGTAGAAAGCAGATCTTGTTGGATAACTTCACGGTCTCCAGCCGGAAACCCAACACTTATTGACGAATAGTAAAAAGCGCCCATTCGATAACTATCAGATGCAATCCATTGAGTCGGGAACGCGGCATCATTGAACACCGCTTCTAATCGTCGTTGAATCAATTGCTGAGCGGTTTCATCTAACCTGCGTTGATTCTGCTGAGCATGATTTTCAACTATATTTGAACCGCGGTTAAACGTCAGAGTGATGCTTGGCGCTTCTCTTCCTGCGTACTCAACATAATCATCTTCATTGAATGAGGTCGTTTTCTGTTTCTCTGGTCTCGGCGTATCGCCACGCTCCCAGCTAGAAAACTTTTCTTCAATAAGTGGAATCACAGTTTTGATGTCCACATCACCAGAAACGACCAGCTCAACTATTTGAGGTTGATACCAAGTCTGATAAAAGTTGGTGATGCCTTGAGGAGTAGCATTCACGATCGACGATTTAGTCCCTAATGCATCTTGCGATTCGTACGGGCCGCCTTCAACGAAGTAATCATAATATATATCTCCGAATGACTTATCATCGAGGCGAGCCATACGGAACTCACCAAGAACCACGCCTTTTTCTTTTTCGACTTCTGAACTTGATAGATCCAGGCCATCACCAATGTCACGCATCCACGTCAAAGCAGACTGCAATTGGATGCTATCTGGCAAATCTAACTGGTAGACCGTCTCTTCATAAGAAGTGTAGGCATTAATATCAGCACCAAAGCTAGCGCCTGCGTCTTCGAATAGACGAATCACATCGTTCTGAGAGAAGTTTTTACTGCCATTGAATGCCATGTGTTCCAAGAAGTGCGCGTAGCCTTCTTGTTGAGAAGTCTCTTGAATCGAACCGGCGTGCACGACTAAACGAACAGATACGGATTCTTCATGATCTGGATAAACATGATAAGTAAGGCCATTTTCTAGTTGGCCTGAAGTCCATGCCGGATCCGGCTGGATTGGCGTTTCGGTAGTTTTTGATGTTGAGCTACAGCCAACTAAGGTGAGGCATAGAGCCGTCGCTAAATAATATGTTTTCATAACAACCTCTTAATGTCATTCATCAACAATATACAGATTGAGCTAACGATTATTATTTAATATTGAACCTGATGAGTATCTTTGTGATCTAGATCTTTATTTTATAAATCACCAATCGTTATGTAAGATCGCTGTGCTCATTTAAAGTGGTGTTTTGATAAGAGCCTAATACATCGATTTTAGACTCGCTTGTCAGTGCAATAAAAAAAAGCCAAATGCTTGAACATTTGGCTTGTAAGTGAATCCACATATAAAAAGTAGAAGCGGCTTTCAAGAAAACCACTCACCTAACTAGACCTAACCTTGTGGGCTTAACAAATTCTTCAGCTGATAGCTGTTATCACCAAAAATTTCTTTCGCATACTCTGTCATGTCTTGACTAGAAATTGAGTCTGCCGTCCCCTGCAGGTCGAACAACACCTCAAAACCATAGTCATGAATCAAATAACGAGAAATAAACCAAGCTTGTTCGGTAGGCTTATATTTAAGTGGAGTAAGGTCCGCTACAAGCTGCTTAGCGGCCGTCCGAGTCTCATCTTCAGAAATCCCTTTTGCCGCTTCAGCAATGACCTTATCAATCGCCTGTTCAATTTTATCTGAGTTTTCTGGAGCCGTTAAAGAGCCGATTAACCAGTCATAACTCGGCTCACTGTCTTGTGCAACCGAGTACACATAAGGCGCATAATCCAAACCTAACTCTTCACGAACATAAGCCGTTAAACGGCTCGACAACACGCGCTGAAGCATATCGTCCATAAACACATCTTTTGCGGTTTGATCCCGAGCTTGCTGGGAAATCACACGCAATAAATACTGACTGCTGTCTTCATTATTGACGGATATATCCATTCGTTCTTTCGAATCAGGACTATAAGCCACCTGATAATCAGGAGACACAGCGGCTTCTAATGGCAACGATGCAACGTATTGACGCACAAGAGGCTTAATTTCAGCGGGGTTAATATCAGCAACAATAACCAATGTATTGTCTCTTAATTTTTGAAAGAGTTGATGCTGTACGTCTAGTATATCTTGCGACGTGACAGCTTTAATATCGTCACTTTCAAGCATCATGTGACGGCTGCTTGTTTGATAGCTATTGCGATTAACCATCTGAATAAACTGACCAACTGGTGTTTCTAAATATGCTGTACGATCTTGAGCAAATTCAGACTTCACAGCCTCAAGCTGGGCACTGTCTATTTTAGGTTCGGTTACAATGGTATGGAGCGCAGCTAAACCCTCTGCAAGCGTCTTTTTCTTGGCGCTTATTTCTAAACCATGATGAGTAAAGTTGATAAAGGGGTAGATTTCAATGTCTTCGCGTCTCAAGTGAGCGGTGAACTCCGAACCACTAAATTTACCAACACCACTACGAATCGAAGCTGGCAGAGCAATCTCTACAGCAGGAAACAGCGAAGGACTCAGCGCCGCTTTTCCCCCCTCACTTGCATAGTAAACCCCAACACTATTACCAGCCTCAGAGTTACGGAGATACAAAACTTCAATGCCGTTGCTTAGTGTCCATTGCTTCAAATTAGGATCGTCACTCACCTGAACTTGTTTTACAATTTCACCTTGAGACGCTGGTACACTAAACGCCGAGCTTGCAGTAACGAGCAATGGTCTGTTACCTGTCTTTTTATAGGCTTTTCTGACATCTTTTAGCTCGTTATTCATTGCCTGCAAGTCTTCTTTAGACGATAAACCTAATCCCAAAATATATGGACTAGAAAGTAAATCATCTAAATTATCATTTACGGCTTCTAGATCCGTACTCGAAAGAAACTCTTTCAAGCTCGACTTATAATCAAGCTGTGATTGAACCGTTTGGTTAATCACCAGCGCCGTCGACTTACCGTCAGCATGAGCTACTGCGTCCATTCTCTCCCAGTTAGCTTGAATGTCATCAAGGTTAGCTTGGTATTGCTGTATCACACTCGTGAATTCATATTCGCTCACACCATAATCACGCAATGAGGCGAGAGTAGAAATAAACTGCTGCTGGCTTTGCTCTCGACTATCGATAGGAAAGCCAACCGTAGTAATGGAATACCTTTGGTACTCTAAGAAATAGGGAGTCGAAGCAACCCATTGCACTGGCAATGCAGCGTCAACAAAATCTGAATTCAACCTTTGTTGGATGAGTTGTTGAGCAATATCATCTAGCCAAAGCTGATGTTGTTGCTCATGGCTCTGTGTCACTCTTTGCCCACGCTCAATCACTATCCCGATGCTCGGTGGCTCGCTCCCAGCTCCATACGCCACAAAATCTTGAGTATTGTAATCCGCTGACGTGTTCTTCACGGGAACCGGTGTTGTGCCTCTTTGCCAATCAGAGAAAGTTTCTTCAATCAAAGGGATCACTTCTGCCAGAGTGATATCACCAGAGACAATCACCTCGGCTAACTGAGGTTGATACCAGGTTTGGTAATAGTTATTTAACTCTTGAACATTCGCATTAGAAACGGATTCTTTATTGCCAATGGGATCGTTGGTTTGGTAATTCGTGCCTTCAACCATATGATCGTAGAATTTAAATGAGAGAGGCTTATTTTCAACTCGTGTGTGTCGAAATTCTCCTAATATCACCCCTTTCTCTTTTTCGATTTCAGCGCCGGACAGCAGTAAACCATCGCCAATATCTCTAAACCATGCCAACGCTTTATCTAGATTCTTGTTGTCGGGTAGATCTAACTTATAGAGGGTTTCTTGATAAGAGGTATAAGCATTTAAGTCAGCGCCAAAGCTAGCACCAGATTGCTCAAATAACTCTACTACATCATTCCCTGAAAAATTGTTGCTGCCATTAAACGCCATGTGCTCAACAAAATGGGCATAACCTTTTTGTTGATCGCTCTCTTGAAAAGAGCCGGCATGCACAAGTAAGCGTACCGATACTGGTTGTTCTCGGTCAGGGTAAACGTGGTAGGTTAAACCGTTATCTAATTCACCTGTGACCCAATATGGATCGGATTTCAATAACGTTTGTTGATGAGGAGTAGAACTGCAACCTAGCAATGTGGAGCTCAATACGACGACTAAATAGTATGCTTTCATAACGATCTCTTTGAAGGGCTTTGCTTCAATATATCCGATCGCCAAAGTGTAATAATTCGCCATTAAATCAAACGACTAAAATTTTAGAGTCACTCGATATAAATATGAAAGTGTTTAATTTATAAATTACATGAATCAATTATAAAGGTGATATGTCGCGCCTTTTGCTCGTACGCTACATACCCTTAAACAACGCTTGCGAGGCACGGCTGATCGGTAGCTTTTCCCCTGACACATACGCCGACATCTGACCTGAGAGCCCTTTCTTCACCTTATCAATGGCGGAAACTTTCACTACCACTGAACGGTGGATTTGCCAAAACTCATCAGGATTGAGTTGCGCTATCAACTCTTTTAGTGACACGCGAAGAATATACTCCTCTAGCGATCCCCCTTGACCCTTCTTAAATATAGACACGTACTTGTCTTCTGCTTTGAAGTAAGCGACATCATCGACGGCGATTAGGTGAATGTCTTCCCCTACACTGGCTTTGAGCCATGTGAGATACTTTTTCTCCGATAGATAAGGAGGCTGCGTTTGCTGTGACGTCGACTGGGATAGTTGTTGAAGCTGAGCCATTAACGCCGTGATATCGGGCTGTTCTGGCGTGGTACCTGTTTGTGTTTGATTGCTCGACAGACGCGCTTGCACTTTCTGACATGTGGCCAGTAAACGCTCTTCATTGATTGGCTTAAGCAGGTAGTCCATCGCATTGTGATCAAAAGCTTTGACCGCGTATTCGTCATAAGCCGTGATAAACACAATCAATGGCGGTGAATCTAACTTGTTGAGTTGTTTCGCCAGAGAGATACCATCCAGTTCCGGCATACGAATATCGAGAAAAGCCACGTCGGGCTTAAGCTGCTGAATACTCTCCATCGCCTCCAAACCGTTTTGTGCTTTACTGACGATTTCTAACTCCGGCCAAACCTCAGCAAGGCTCTTGTCTAAGTGGTGCCTTAACAGTGCTTCATCGTCTGCGATTATCGCCGTTACGCTCGGCTGTACTGTTGGGTTGTTCATGGTTAGTCCTTTAAATTCACACTGTAAATCGTCTATTTTGCGTCACTGTTCGGTTTTTTCTGATCTGTAATTCTAGGCGGCTGCCTCAGTCAACGGTAACAAGATCGTCGAGACTACCCCGCCTTCAGCGTGTTCAGTAATCGTTAGGCTCGCCTTATCACCATACAGGGTTTCGATTCTTTGACGAATATTGCTTAACCCAACACCGTGACCCGTATTCGCAGAAGGCGTTTTCAACCCAGCGCCATTATCAGCCACTTCAATTTTTAGCTGCTGTGCTTGTTGAGTAATACGAATATTCACTTGGCCACCAGCGGCTTTGGGCTCGATGCCGTGCGTGAGTGCATTCTCGACCAAAGGTTGAATCAAGAACGGTGGAATCACCTGCAAATCGCTAATCTCGTGTATTTCAATCGAGAACGTTAAGCGCTCACCCAAGCGTATCTTTTGGATATTAAGATAAGCGTCTAACAAGTCGACCTCTTGTGCGATGGTCGATTGCTCGGTGCGGCTGTTTTTCAGAGTTACACGTAATAAGTCAGTCAGTTTTTCGAGCATCAACTTGGCTTTCGCGCTGTCACTCTCAATCAATACATTGATGGTCGCAAGCGTGTTGAACAGGAAATGCGGCTCAATTTGGCTTTGCAGCTGTTTTAACTGGCTAAGTACAACGACCTTTTCTTGATCAGATTGGCGACGCTTCGCCACTTCCAATTCGTTATCGGCACGTAACTGCTGCTCCCGAGTATAGAAATAGTAATAGCAAACCGAACAGAAGATCACACCGAGCAAGACTACAGATTTAAGGTCCGAGATATTAGCCCCGAAATACCCGTTCAACCAATAGTGTGCGTTCAAGGTACCAAAGGTCATCGCGATCACCATTGAGATACCCACCTCAAGCGTTCGAGATGTCCTCTTAAACAACTTCACCAAGATGAAAGAAGAACCCACGGCGCTGTAGCCAAAGCCAAAACTGATTGCCAGGTTAACCGTTAATCCGCCGCCCCAAATCGTATGGGTTGTAATCGCAATAAGAACACAAAATAGCGTGGTGAACGCGAAACTCTTAATCCATGAAAATCGACTGTTTGAAGAAGTGTCCATTAAAATCGTCCTTTGATATTTAAGAGAATCATATGACTATCGGGTAAGTTGGCGTAAGCAGAATCACTTTTACCACCTAGAAAGCGTGCAGCAAGTTCCAAATCCAACGATGAATTGCCATTATCTAAAGCCTGATAATTGAGCCACTGAGTCGCAATAAAACCGCCATCTTGAGGAGACAACATGACATCGAATGTTGGCGTGATATCTTCAAGCCAGCCATGTGTCGAATCCAGAGACCAATGAAACATGAGGTTGTGTTGAACCAAATTGGCGTGTTGATAGCCTTGAGCGTAAGAGCCCGCCAACGATATTGTCATGGGATTAAGAGACAAAGATTCCGCATTCTCTAAAGCGCTTTGCCACTCAGAATGACTCCAAGCACGGCTATCAAACCAGTATTCCAGCACCACATTATGGCCCGTGTCATTGGCCCATGTTAATCCTGCTAACGCTTGATAAGCCTCGCCCTGCTCTTCAAGATAAACCGGTTTAAGCAGTGAGTTAGGCTGGCTGTAACCCAAACTTTGTCGCTGATAAACCATCGAACCGTGAAACTCCCACGCGAGATTCAACACCGACACTAAACTCGCCCCAAGTAAGCCATGGCGTACATCGTCGTAATAAGCGACCCACTGATATTCGTGGTCGCCAACCAGATTGTAACGACGTATCCCAAAGCCTTGTTGCTGATTCTGCTTTTCGAATTCATTTACGTCTTGGGAAGTCCATGACGAATCGCTGTAAAGCAGTGTCCATTCGCCCGTCATATCGAACAGTGACGCTGAAGCCACACCGGCGCCCTCTTCTGCGACAATGCCAACAGGGTTTTGTCGGTAAGGCTTGATAATGTCTAACGGTCGGTAGCCATAACCAACACCCCAATCTAGGCGAACCTTACCGAGTGTCACATCAAGGTAGTGATCACCGAACGCTGAATTAGACAGTTCAACACCACCTTGCCAAAACAGCTCGCGCGCAATGAATTCCGATTCAAAGCTCGCGTCTTGGTCTTGAGGAGTATTAGTCAAAATATCATTGGCTTTCACGGCAAACAGGCCAAGCCAATTGCCATATCCAACTTCAAGATCCAACAAACCATTGAGTGACTGACGATTATCAGATGCAAAAGGGCTAAATGGCGACTCTCTCGATTCAACGGCTTCTGCACTCAGTTGCCAGTCCCACGCCAAGCTCAGGTCATCCGCTTGAATCGTGTTACTCACACAAGACAAGGCAAGTAAAGTAGCGATTGAAGACTTGATGTGGAATCGGCAATTGGAAGCTTTCATGACGCTCACCTACAGACCAGACACGCTGTTACGCGATAGGTAAGCAGGGTTGTAATATTTATCCGCCAAGCTTTGTTCACTCACTTCGCGGTACTCAATCACGGTTTTCTTTCTTGGTTGAATCTTATCGAGCAGGGTCATCGACATCACTGTTGGCAGTCCATCACGCACGCCTTCAGCAAACCACGCTTGTTTCGCCAGCTTTCCTGAACGCAGATACAGATCCGCTTTAATTGGAAACGCTCGGTCTGCCGTTAACCACAGATCTATCGATTGATAGCTGGCACCCTTGGTTTTCGCCGCGAGCTTTAGGTGATGGGTATCGAGTGTCTCGCCAGTCGGCATCTCAACCTGTTGCTCGGCAACCCATTCACCTTGGTAATCTTCGCTCCACGTCAGCGTTGAGATGTCCCCTACCGAAGCTTCACCCAAGAGTTTCTGCATTGGTGTGATTCGGATAGGTCGGCGCGATTTCGGCATCAGTAACCAATAGTTGTCCTCTATCATCAGCATCTTTTGACCCGCCTCGACCGCCGACTTGAACACGACCAGCGACTCTCGGTTTGGTCTTGTGTAGACGTTGTATTCGCGGGTTTTGTCTAGTTGCTCGTCTTGATATAGCGCGACCAGAGAAACCACTTTTGATGCCTGTTCGCTGTTCAAACGGTAGCTGTCTGCCTTAGCAATCATCTCGGTAACTTGCTGTGAATCGATAGCCCAGCTTGGTGCCGATGCTAGAGCCAACGCAGAACCTAAAATAGTGAGTGAACGAGTAAATTTATACATAAACCAGCGCCTCCGTGATTGGCTTATTTACGCCTTTGCGAGCAGAGAAATAAGCGGCTAGCAAACAGATCGTCAGTACACCCAAGGTGGCGTAACCAACCAATTCCAATGAGAAGTAAATATTGAGTGGGTAACCCTCGGTTCTGCCGGGAGGTGGTGGCATTTGGATATCAACCACTAGCAATAACACCGACACTAAGCCACTCACTAAAGCGCCAATCGCGCTGCCAATCACAGCCAACAATCCCGCCTCTTTTAAGAAGCCTGCCACGATTTCAGAGGGGTAACTGCCGAGTGCTGACAAGGTGCCAATTTCTCGAGTGCGTTCCGTCACCGACATGGTCATAGTATTAAACAGCGACACGAACACCACTAATGCCATAACTGCGCCCATGATGCCGAAGATCCGGTCGTAAAGATCTTTAACCTTGGTGTAGAAAAACGCGCGATCTTGCCACGGGGTGATCTCGATCTCTGTGCCTTGATCGCTTTGGCTCGCACTATTTCGATCTAAAGCTGTTTGGATACGCTGTTGAACGGTCGAGGTCTTGCTTGTCTCAAATAAGAACACCGACAAGGTACTGACTTTGTCTGAAGCCAAAAGCTCTTGAGCGGTGGTGATATGAACGTAAAGCTGACGCTTATCCAGCTCAGGCACTCCTGTCGAGTAAATACCCTGCACCTTAAAATCAAAAGCGTTCAATGCGCCGTCACTGGTAGTCGCGAGCAGTGTCACCCAATCACCAACCGCAACTTTGAGGTTGCGAGCAAGGTCAGTTCCCAGCATCACTTGTGGCTCTTGGCTGTCGTATCTGGGAGATTTCACATCTGAGAGAGTTTGACCGCTGCGCACGTCAAGGAAAGGTCCTTTCATGTCGAACTCGCGCTCATTAACGCCTGTTCCCATAAAGATGCTCGACTTGCTTCCGTTAGACACCAAACCACTAAAATAGACTCGCGGCTGCACCCCACGCACATTGCTGTCGCCAATAATGCTCTTGGTTAGGGCTTGAACATTGTCTAGACCATTGCTCAGCGGCATGTCTTCATCTTGCTCAAAATATCCCGGCGTACTCAAAGTAAGATGACCAGTATCGCGCGCGGTCGATTCACGCAGAGATTCATAGGTATAAAGCCCATAACCTCCAGCCGAGGTCAGCGCAAATACGGCAATTGCGATGATCAATACCGAAAGCAGACTACGGCGACCGTTTCTCAATAAATTAAGCCACGCCAAACGCACCGAGGTAGGAAGCAAAAAAGTGCTCATTCTTTGTGTTAACTTGCCCATGAGATTGCCTCCATTGCTGTGGCTTGTAGTGCCAGTTGACCATCGATAAGTTCAATGACTCGGTCACAACGCTGCGCCATTCTTGGGTCATGCGTTGCGACAATAAAGGTGGTGCCCATTTCATGGCCGAGCTCTTTCATAATGTCGATCACAAGGTTGGCGGTGTGACTGTCTAAGCTAGCGGTCGGCTCATCGGCAATGACTAAGCTTGGGTTGTGGATTAGCGCTCTGGCTATCGCGACACGTTGCTGCTGGCCGCCTGAAAGATTGTCTGGGCGATGATGTACATATTCGCCTAGCCCAACACGCTCCAACATCTCTTGTGCTCTGGTCTGCTGTTCTTGTTTCGAACACTGGTTCAACATCAATGGGTAGGCCACGTTCTCAAGTGCCGTCATCACTGGAACCAGATTGAAGCGCTGAAATACAAAACCCAACGACTGACGGCGAAAGCGTGCAGCGGCGATTTGCTCTGTCGGATACGGTTGGCCATCAATATTGATCTGTCCTCGATAGCTCATATCCAACAAACCAAGAATATTCAAAAGTGTGCTTTTTCCAGAACCCGACGGGCCACACAACGCCACCATTTCACCGCGCTGGATATGGCCATCGACCCCGTTTAATGCATCAACACGTTGACCGCCTGTGACATATGCTTTGCCGATATCTTTAAATTCAATCATCCCGTTTTCCTCTGATTACTAACCAACTGTTTAGCTTCCATGCCCTTTATTTCGCTTTCGCTATTAGGGCCTTCGCAGTCATCGTTTCGATGTTGTCGGCATCGGCCGTTTCCATTTGCTCTAGCCACGCTTGTGCTTGCGTTAGGTCTTCAGCACGAATCGATGCCTCAATCGCATAACGGTAAATCCACGATGTCACAGCGAAATGCTGTTGCTGGAAAGCATCTTCAGCCAATAGCGAGAGGAACAGGTCATAACCACGATCGAAATGATTAAACATGTCTGGTAGCGAGGTGTAAGTCACCGCGGCCATTGCGCGAGTTAAGTAAGAATCTGGCAGCCCTTGAACACGGGGTTGTTCATGAATTGGTTGGTCTTCGTCTTTCAGCAGCACCAGTGATTTATCAATGGTTGATAAGCCTCTCTCCACATACTTCATCTTGTTCCAAGGTAAGAACGCATCACGCCCCATCAGGGTTTCTGTGCTTCCTAAATAAACTAAAGTCAGTGGCGTAGCGCCGTCTTGTTGCAGCGTGTCATTAAGGCGTTCATAAGCCACCTCAACCAAGTCTTCATTGCCTTGCGCCGCTTGGTTGTAGATATCGAGCACGTCTGAACTCGGGTTCGCTAAAGCTAACGACGGTGCAAACGAAACAAGAGCAATCAGCAATGAACGCTTAAGCACAGAAGTTGTAGAGCCTGAATTAAATGAGTGTGAAGTAGTCATGATTTCTAATCCCTTTCAAATGTTGACGTTGAAAGGTTAACTAGAATTTGTCGTGCAGTTTTACCAATGCGACGAATGGTAATTATAAGGAGTGAATGGTTGAGAGGCGGTGTGAGTGGGGTCTCAACCTTATAGGAACTAGACGAACACTATTCGCATAATTAGCCATAGTTACCTCCCCCTCTAACTCCCCCTCAATCTGGGTTCATCAATATCTCTAGATCTTTAGCAGAGGGGGAGAACTTTCTTTAGCACTGAACATATATCGACACTTTTAACGATCGATGTTCTATTCCTCCCCTCTCCACGATCAGCAAGGGATCTACATATGAATCAAGGGGAGGCTAGGAGGGGATTTATTTTGGATTAACGCACTCGGCAGAGCTCAAACCAAAAAAATAGCCGCTAATCCGCGGCTATTTTTAGTTATCTAAACGAAGTTCCTATTACTTCGATCTTTCTACTTCTTTGTCTCTTCAACCACGGCTTTCATCAATACTGATGTATCCATGCGGCCTTGTCCTTCGGCAGACAGTGCCTTGTAGGCGTTGTTGGTCTTTTCAGTCAGTGGAAGCTGGATGCCTTGGCGCTCAGCTTCATCTAGACAGAAACCTAAGTCTTTGATCATCCAATCAATTGCAAAGCCAAAATCGAACTTGTCTTGTGCCATTGTGGTAGCACGGTTTTCCATCTGCCATGAGCCAGCAGCGCCGTTTTTAAGGCAATCAACCAGAGTTGGGATATCCAAACCTGATTTTTCAGCAAGCACTAAGCCTTCAGATAAGCCATTCAACACTCCTGCAATGCAGATCTGGTTAACCATTTTCGCGCGTTGGCCTTGGCCGACTTTACCCATAAGAACTGACGACTTACCGTAAGCTTCGAACACAGGTTGAAGGTCGTTGAAAAGCGCTTGTTCGCCACCACACATGATGGTTAGCACGCCATTTTCTGCGCCCGCTTGGCCACCAGATACAGGTGCATCCATAAAGCGAATACCGGCTTGCTTCGCTGCCACTTCAAGCTCTTCAGACAGAACTGCAGACGTTGTAGTGTGATCGACAAGAATCGCGTTTGGCTTCATCGCTGCCAATGCGCCTGTTTCGCTGGTTGTCATGCTGCGTACGTCGTCATCGTTGCCCACACAAACCAATACCACGTCAGCTTCCGCTACACATTCAGCCACAGATTCTGCCGCTTTACCTTGGTGTTTATCAGCCCAGTCTAGCGCTTTACTGTGAGTGCGGTTAAATACCGTTACTTCAAAACCGGCTTTGACTAGATGGCCTGCCATTGGGAAACCCATAACGCCTAGCCCGATAAAACTTACTTTCATTTCTTTCTCCTTTTATTTGACCAAACCATCGCTATGAAAAGATCGAACACTCTCAATCAGTGCATCAATAAGCAGGGTCAAAGCCTTTGGCTGATATTTTCTTTCTTTGTACACTAAATACGCTTGGCGATCACCCCGATGATACTCAGGGAGTACTTAAATCAGATTCATGTCGGGATAAGACGAACAATATAATGAAGTTCAGCGATAAATCGCGACCAGAGAACGCTTTGTCAGCCGTACATTATGGAACGATGATCAAGGAAAATCAGGTATAACGTTCATAAAAAAACCGAGCACTAGGCTCGGTTTTTTGTATTCTACATTTACTCACAAGAGCAAAGCTATCAATTATAGATTGATATTACAGCTCAGCGTTGTGGTAAACCTGCTGAACGTCATCACAGTCGTCAAGCATGTCTAAGAACTTCTGGAATTTCTCAGAATCTTCTTCAGCTACTGGCGTAGTTGTTTGAGGAACGAAAGTGATTTCCTCAACGTCTAGCGTTAGCTCTGGGAACGCAGTGTTTAGTGCAGTCTTCGTTTTGAAGAACTCAGTCGTTGGAGCGAATACAGTGATAACACCGTCTTCTAGCTCAACGTCAGTCACGTCTACGTCTTCCATCATAAGCGTTTCTAGGATGATCTCGTCATCTTCGCCTTTGAACTGGAATACAGCTTGGTGAGCGAACATGTGAGACACAGTACCTTCAACACCGATTTTCGCGCCAGTCTTAACGAAACATTGACGAACGTCTTGGAAAGTACGGTTGCCGTTATCAGTTAGACAGTCAACGATTACACTTGTGCCACCTGGGCCAAAACCTTCGTAACGAGCTGGTTGGAAGTCTTCACCGCCGCCGCCATTCGCTTTATCGATCGCTTTTTCGATAACGTGTGCTGGTACTTGGTCTTTCTTCGCTTTAGCAATCAGGTGCTTAAGAGGTAGGTTCATGTCTGGGTCAGAGCTGCCGTTCTTAGCCAGTACGTAAATCTCTTTACCGTATTTAGAATAAACTTTAATTTTTGCGCCTGCAGTTTTCGCCATTGAGGCCTTGCGCACTTCAAAACTTCTTCCCATCGGGATCTTCTCTCTGATTCAATTAACGGTGCAAATTCTAGCAAATTACTGTGTCATTTCAATTCTACAGCACTGCTGGGCAAGGTTTGTCTGCGTTTATGCGACACCCATTACCCGTTTGTATTTTTCTACAGACTGTTCAAACCACACCTTTTCATCTGGGTCACCTAGCTTCATTGCTTCTTCAACAATGGCTTCAGGGCCACATTTCGCTTGCTTCAGTTTCCATACAAGAAACGATGCTTGCTTATCCAGTTCGATTTTATTTTTCTCGCTGGGTGGAAGGAGTGAAAGGTTGATAGACATTGCTAGCCTTCGTCTGTAATACACTTGGCCGAGAAATATATCATAGAGCAGCCTCATAAAACCAATACTATGAGTAACAGAAAGGGTTTATGAGACAAGAAACCAAGCAAGTGCTGATGTAGGTCAAGCTAGTTTGGGAAAGTGCGTTTGGTGAAGAGCAACTAAAAAGTGAAAAGCAGAGTTTTGAAAGTTAGCTTACTAAACAACAAAAAGGCGTTAAGGATCGATCGATAATGATTGATAGAATAAAATTGGACCCTTAGATATCTTCTGATTTAGTTCAATAGCTCTTTTTATATCTAACCGCTTTCCATAAGCTAGCACTTCTCTTGTAGCCTCAACATACCCTTCTAATAACTCTAACGATGCTTCCATTCCGAGAATATGGAGATTCATTCTAGCCTTACGCAAAGTTAGATTACTATTGAATGAATTTAGGTAAGCTGTTTTCAAAGAGCCGTCATCGACTTGATCTCTTAGATAATTCGCTAATGTAGTCGTATAAATCGCCATTAAATGCTCAAATTCTGCTACATCATTTGCAGTTTTCATTAACAGATCATTCCGCAGCTTTTGAGCGTCTTTCTTTTCGTCATTGTCGTTATTCAACTTTGTTAAAAGATAAGTTGATGCTGCACCAACTAAACCACCACATAATGTCCCTAATACAGGAAACCCAGACTTAACTATATCGTTATATAATTGTATTTGCACATTTTAATAGTAGTAGAAAGAAGGAGCGAGATTTAACCTATAAGTTGGCTCGTTTAACAACCTTCTGTGGCTAAAGAACTGCCAACATTCTCAGCACCTTTAAGTATATAAATTGAAGTGAACCCTACTCAGGCAACAGATAGCGCGTGCTTCGACCGCCAGAACCAGATTTAACTAAGCAGCCATTCTCAGTCAAAGCGCTCAAATGACGTGTTGCTGTAGCACTACTCACATTCGCTACTTTTTTATATTGACTAGCATTGATACCTTCTGAAAAATCTCCATCGAGCATCCTATTCAGCACTTTAACTTGCTCTACAGTAAGCTTGGTTTGGTCGATGCTTCGCCAATAGTTGGTCTTATAAACGGTTTGATCGACCTCAGCGAAACCCCCTGTAAACGTCTCGTCTAACGTATCTAAGAACCACATCAACCATTCGCTAATATCGAGTCCCCCTTTCTGGGTTCGCTCCAATATCTCGTAGTAATGCTTGCGGTTAGCGAGAATTCCCACCGACATCGCATAGAAGCGTACCGACTGCTGCTCGGCCTGTGCTAACGCCAAGTCGGTCAACAATCGAGTAATACGACCATTACCATCATCTAACGGGTGTAAGGTGATAAACCAAAGGTGAGTGATTGCGGCTCGCAATAGAGGATCGAGTGTGGCGTCGGTAAGTGAATCATTAAACCATGTGATAAACGCATCTAGCTCAGCATCAAGAATGTCTCGGCTAGGCGCTTCAAAATGTACGGTCGGACGGTCAATTCTTCCCGATACCACTTGCATGGGAGTGTCGCCTCTTAGCTGACCTCCGACTACAGGGTTAAACATGGTGTAACCTTGAGGAAACAGTCTATCGTGCCAATGTAAAATCCGATCAAGCGCTAGTGGCTCTGTTAGGTTCTGCACCGCATCCAACATAATTTCAGCCAGGCCATCGGTTTGTTCTGTCGTAGGAAAAGGTCGCTCTTCACTGACACCGAGTTTGTTGGCTAAAGAAGATCGGACCGAGAAAGCATTAAGCTTTTCTCCCTCAATCGCACTGGAATGGACAATGTTCGCTAATAAAGTGTCGAGCATGGTTTGGGTTTGGTCTGTGGATTGAGAGGTTATCTTGCCCAATAGGATGCCTTGATTAAGACGTACCTCTCTTAACCTCACGCCTATTTTCTGATTATCCCAAACAAAGTTTGGCCAATTATCTTGCTGCCAAATCCACATATTACGCCCCATGAGGTGAAAGTATCACTTATTCAACTCATACTATGAGCCGTTTAAGGCAATTATTCAACTCACATTATGAGCCGAATAATGAGTTAATCGCATCACAGAGGTTGCAAGAGTAACTCCTAACCTACAAAACTATTCACTCACCGCGAACACATCGCAGCGTGAGGCGCAGATGAAGTCATTTTTGTGCAGGCCTTTGATTGAGTGGCTCCACCAAGTGACGGTGACTTTGCCCCACTCCAATAAGATCGAAGGATGGTGGAACTCTTCTTCTGCCAGTTCTGACACTATGTTGCTGAATGCCCATGCTTGCTTGTAGTTCTTAAACTTGAACACCTTCTCAAGCTGCGGGATGCCGTCTCTTTCGATGATCTGCCAGTCTGACAACTCCAACAGTAAAGATTGTTGTTCATCTTCACTTAGGGCAATCGCGTCGATACTGCAGGCTTCGCATTTTTGTTCATTCAACATGTGTTGGTTCCTTGGGTTCAAAAAGTGGTGGTAGTAACCCCGCATCGATGGCGAGATCAGCTTGCTGTAATAGGTTTTCCTGACTGATTTTAAAGAGCTCAGATAGCTCGTCGATCACGTAATATTTCGGCTGCATGATGTCGATACGATAAGGCGTTCTTAAAACCGTTTGCAGATCGAACCGCTCGCGAACGGCCAAATCCCCTCCCAACGCATACATAGTTTCCGCTGGAGACGAAAGAATGCCACCGCCATAGATTTTCAGTTGTTGGCCTTCTTTTACTAAACCGAACTCAACCGTAAACCAATACAAACGGGCAAGATAAGCGCGCTGTTTAGATGTGGCGGCTTGGCCTAGTTTTCCATAATGCTCAGTGAAAGCCGCGAAATCGGCATTAGTGAGCATGGCACAATGGCCGAAAATTTCATGAAAGAAATCAGGTTCTTGTAAGTAATCGAACTCGTCTCGCGTTCTCAGAAATGTCGCAACTGGGAATTTCTTATTGGCGAGCAAATCAAAGAATCGGTCGAAATCGATCAATGCAGGCACAGGCTGAACTTGCCAACCGGTTGTTTCCATTAGCACTTTATTTATCTCTGGCAGCTGGGGAACTCTGTCTAATGGTAGATCCAGCAAGGTCAAACCGTGCAAATAAGCATCGCATGCGCGGTCACTAATGACGTCCAGTTGCCTTTTCACCAAGTCGTGCCAAATGGCATCTTCTTCGAGGCTCCACTCAACCCATCCCTCTTGGCTCACGGGCTTAGAATGATATTGAGTCATTACACACCTCCTTTCGAATGTCTCACTTTAAGCCTATCTCCACTCCTTATAAGCGCCAATTTGCGCGATTTTTCGAAACAAGCGATCGTGTAACATTTTATTTACACAATTCCGCCAGACACTTATTTTGCTGAACTTTTGACTTTGTAAAACCTAAATACCAGACTGAAAACGTTAACTTTTTGTTAAAGGTAAAGGAATGCACGAAAGCAATAAGCCCATTTGGCAGCCAAGCGAGCAGCGTATCGCCAATGCCAACTTAACCCGATTCATCGATAGCCTTGAACAGTCTTGGTTAAACCTAGATAGGGACGTAAAAAACTATGCCGAACTCCACCAATGGTCTGTAGTTCAGCCGGAATCGTTTTGGCAAAACGTGTGGCAGTTTTGTGGAGTAGTCGGCTCACAAGACTCTATTAACAAGGCAGAAAGCGAGACCATCAAAGCTCAAGGTGGGAGCCGCTGGCAGCAGCCTAAATCGAACCGTGATGCGGTTTGGTTTCCCAATGCACAAGTAAACTACGCCGAGAACTTGCTGCGTTTGGCACACACCATGCCTGATGAGCTTGCGATTTGGTTTGAGAATGAACGTGGCGAACAACAGAGTTATACATGGGAAACCCTGTGTGAAGCTGTCTCTAGTGTTCAGCAATGGCTTGTCGATAGCGGAGTGAAACAAGGTGATATAGTTGCTGCGTATACTCCCTATCTGCCACAAACCGTGATAGCCATGCTAGCCGCCACCAGCTTAGGCGCGATTTGGACATCGACCTCGCCTGATTTTGGAGTAGAGAGTGTGATTGAGCGATTCGGACAGGTGAAACCTAAGGTGCTGTTCACCTGTGACGGTTACACCTTCAATGGCAAAACGTTCGATATGGCGGGCAAGAACCGTGAAATCATCGAACACTTAAACGAATTAAAACAGGTGTGTGAGATCGGTTATTTGAAACCGAGTAATGACTTAGAGAAGAGCGATTTAGAGAAGAAAAAAGTTGAACATGATGTGTCGATTCTAAGCTGGCACAGCATCATTAATCACTATCAGACAAAACCTCTTCGATTTACTCGTGTCGGCTTCAATGAACCGTTGTTTGTACTCTACTCTTCCGGCACCACAGGCAAACCCAAATGTATAGTGCATTCTGTCGGTGGCACTACCATCAACCACCTAAAAGAGCATCAGCTTCATTGCGATATTAAACCAAGAGATCGCGTGTTCTACTACACCACTTGTGGTTGGATGATGTGGAACTGGCACGTATCTGCGCTCGCCAGCGGTGCTTGTTTGGTTATCTTTGATGGTAGCCCGGTTTACCCGCAACCTAACGTTCTATGGGATTTAGCGCAGCGTGCTGACGTATCGACATTTGGCACCTCAGCCAAGTACATAGAAGCGATTGAGAAAGCCGAACTCTCACCAATCGACAGCCACTCTCTGCCTCAATTAAGAACACTGTGCTCGACGGGTTCTGTGCTTTACCCAGAGCAGTTCGATTACGTCTACAAGCACATCAAGCAAGACCTGCATTTAGCGTCGATTTCTGGCGGCACGGATATTTGTGGCTGCTTTGTTTTGGGTAACCCAATCTCGCCTGTGTATCGCGGTGAGTGCCAACAGGCCGGGCTCGGCGTCGACATCAAGGTGTTCAATTCGTCTGGTCAAAAGGTCAATCATGAACGTGGCGAATTAGTATGCACCAACTCCCTACCCAACTTCCCCGCTGGCTTTTGGAATGACACCGGAGAGCGCTATCACAGCACCTATTGGGATAGGTTCGATAATGTGTGGCATCACGGTGATGAAGTCGCACAGAGCGTGCATGGTGGCTACCTGTTCTACGGTCGAGGCGACACCACCCTCAACCCCGGTGGGGTAAGAATTGGGACTGCCGAGATCTACCAGCAAGTGAACACCATTGACGGCATCATCGATTCGATAGCAGTCGGTAAAAACATCGACCGCAATGAACAGGTATGGCTGTTTGTTCAGCTGCAGCAAGGTGTGAGTTTAGATGAAAAGTTACTGACAGCCATCAAAAGCAAACTCAAATCCTCTTGTTCGCCAAGACACGTGCCAAGCCAGATATTTGCGATCAGCGACGTGCCAAAAACACGCTCTGGCAAACTGGTGGAGTTGGCTGTGAAACAGGTGATCAATGGCAAAAATGTAGAAAACCTCGGGGCTATCGCTAACGCCGAGGTTTTGGAAGAGATAAAGAGTGTTGTTTCGCTTTAGTGTTCCTATCTCAAAAAATCCAAGCTAGAAGAAAGTAAAGTAACCAGTTATCTATGCGAAACCTGACGAATATCTGAGTTGATGTCATCAATAAGCTGTCTTGCTGATTCATCTCTTTGCTTCACTAATGCAATGAACAGCAAATCAGTAATAATGTTTTGAGCTGTTCGGGATGCTATCGATGAACTTCGGTATTGGCTTTCATCAGCAATCGTATCAAAGGATAAATCCGCGATGCTTCGAAGTTTACTTTTACGAGCGGAGGTAAGAGCGATGACCTTAACACCTTGCTCCTTTGCTGTTTCTGCGGCGATTAACACATCTTTTCTTTCCCCTGAAAACGAAATAACAACTTGGACATCTTGCGGGGTAAGCGTACGGGCTATCGCTATCTGAACGTGACTGTCTTGTTCTGCTAAAGCGGTAATGCCTAATTTCAGCAATTTAAAGCTAAACTCTTTTGCCGTGAGTGCTGAGCCTCCAATACCCACGACTTGCACTCTATTGGCACCATCTAACAGTCGAATAGCTTCCGTGCAGGTATCAAGTGACAGCGCATTGGTTGTCTGGATCATCGCATCGGTTTTTTCTTGCACAAGCTTTTGAGAAATAACGCTGAATGGGTCATCGGCCAGAATATTACTGTGCAGTGGGGTGGTTTGAATGGCGTGCTTTCGACCTATATCCTCCGTCAGCGCTAACTTGAATTCACTGTAGCCTTTAAAACCAATTCGCTGCGTAAATTTCACGATACTTGATTGACTCACGTTGGTCGCTTGCGCCAGTTCTTGGCTTGTCAATGAGGCTGCCTGTTCCACATTTGATGTTATCCAATCCGCAATTTTTCTCGCATTGGCAGAGAGCTGAGTACGACGGCTGACAATTTTATTCACGACTGACACATTTCACCTCGATTATTTTAGAATAAAATATTCCTAATGAAGAATAATGAATATTCAGTTCAAACCGCCACTTAAGTCGGAATGCCTGGGATTTAGTATAAATTTATCACAATTATTCCACCTAAATCACCACTTCAGAATAACTCTAACTGTGATATTTATCACTCAAACGGAATATTTTATTCTTTAGTATCGCCCTCAGTTTGTATTGGGTAAGAGAACAAGTAATGAAGATCGATTTGAACCGTTTGGTTACAGAGAGCCGCAATCCTGCAAGCGCAGACATTGATAAGCTATCAACAATTGACATGCTAGCCGTCATCAACAAAGAAGACCAACGTGTTGCGTTAGCCGTAGAAGAAGTCCTTCCTCACATTGCAAAAGCCGTTGACGCGATCACAAGTGCTTTTGCAAAAGGTGGCCGATTAATCTACATCGGCGCTGGCACTTCTGGGCGCTTAGGCATTTTAGATGCAAGCGAATGCCCACCGACTTATGGCACGAGCCCTGAACAAGTCATTGGCGTTATTGCTGGCGGGCACCAAGCCATCTTAAAAGCTGTAGAGAACGCGGAAGATGATCCTGCGCTCGCACAAGCAGATTTAAAATCGTTGGCGCTAACAGAGTCAGACGTAGTCGTCGGAATAGCGGCGAGCGGTCGAACTCCATATGTGTTGGGTGGCCTCACCTATGCTCGATTCATCGGAGCGACCACTGTGTCAATTTCATGTAACCCCGGATCTCCAATGGCAAATTCCGAAGACATTGCGATTACTCCAGTTGTCGGCCCTGAAGTGGTGACTGGGTCATCAAGAATGAAGGCCGGTACCGCTCAGAAATTGGTTCTCAATATGTTGACCAGCGGCGCCATGATCCGCAGTGGGAAAGTGTTTGGAAATTTGATGGTTGATGTAGAGGCGACCAACGCCAAACTCGTCCAACGTCAAATCAACATTGTTATTGAAGCAACCGGAGTTGACAGCAAACACGCTGAATATGCGCTTAACGCTTGTAATAACAACTGCAAAACCGCAATTCTCATGATTTTGGCTGGCATCAGCGCCGAAGAAGCCTGTGCACGACTCAATAAAAGCGGTGGTTTCATCCGAACTGCACTCGCCGACGAATAATTAAATTCAGTTATAAAAGGTAATTCAAATGGCAAAAATAACGCCTACCATGATTGAAGCTTTACTGTTGGCCGTTGGCGGCAGTGGCAACATTCGTAAATGTGGGAACTGCATGACCCGCTTACGTTTAGCCCTCGTAGACATCAATCAAGCGTCTCTGGATACCATCAAGAAAACCCCAGGCGTTCTGGGTGTGGTAGAGAGTGACGAACAACTTCAGATCATTCTTGGGCCAGGTAAAGCGCAACAAGCTTCTGAGCTGATGAACAGCTTGATGCTTGAGCAGCCTGAAGCGACCGTAAAACAAACTAATGCAGAGGAAGATTTGTCTACGGTTGCGGCTGAACAAAAAAAGCAAATGAAGAGCAAGCAAACCAGTGGAGTACAGCGATTTCTTAGTAAGTTCGCTACCATCTTTACCCCCTTAATCCCTGGCTTTATCGCGGCGGGTCTGTTGCTTGGTTTTGCAACCTTACTTGAGCAGACCTACATTATCGATCAAGAACCAAGCAAGTCGCTGTTAGACCTTGTTGCCTACATGAAAGTATTTGGTACCGGCCTTTTTGCCTTTTTGAGCATTCTGATTGGCTATAACGCCCAGCAAGCCTTTGGCGGCTCTGGCGTTAACGGGGCGATTCTGGCTTCACTGTTCGTCTTGGGATATGACCCAACCGCCACGTCCGGCGTCTACTCAGGGATGAATGAGTTTTTCGGATTCTCTATCGACCCGCGTGGCAACATCATTGGGGTATTACTCGCGGCAATCACCGGTGCTTACGTAGAGAAACTGGTTCGAAAATACATGCCCGATGACCTCGATATGATCCTAACGTCTGTCGTCACGCTTCTCATTATGGGCGCGGTCACCTACTTGTTGATCATGCCGATTGGTGGCGAGTTGTTCAAAGGCATGTCTTGGTTATTCCTTAACTTAAACGACAACCCATTTGGTGCCGCTTTACTGGCTGGCCTATTTCTTATCTCTGTCGTGTTTGGTATTCACCAAGGGTTTGTTCCTGTCTATTTTGCACTTATGGAAGCGCAAGGCTTTAACTCTCTGTTCCCAATCTTGGCGATGGCGGGTGGCGGTCAGGTCGGCGCGTCAATGGCGTTGTACTTCAAAGCCCAAAAAGACTCTCTTCTTCGCACTCAAGTCAAAGGGGCTATTGTGCCTGGTTTGTTGGGTATAGGTGAGCCGCTGATTTACGGCGTCACACTTCCACGAGTAAAACCGTTTGTTACCGCTTGTATTGGCGGTGCAGCAGGCGGGTTCTTTATTGGATTGGTCTCTTACTTAGGGATGCCAGTCGGTTTAAATACAGTGTTTGGCCCATCGGGTATCGTCGCTGTGCCATTAATGACTTCTAACAGCGGTATTTTTGCAGGGATGGCGGTGTTTGTTATTGGTCTTCTTATTTCGTATGTCGTGGGTTTCTTTGCTACGTACATGTTTGGTTCCAAAAACGTTGATTTAACTTAGGTAAAAGCAGTGATGAAATTGAATAAGATCATTTTGAGTACAGCAGTATTGTCTGTTGTGGGTTGTTCGAGTGGCATGAATAAATTCAGTAATCAAGACCTAGAGCAGTACCAGCAACAACCAGAAAAATACGCTGAAAGCGTCGTAAGTACGATGAATAACAGAGAGTTAATCGGTCAAACATTGATGATGGATTTTCGCTCGTGGGGCAAAGACCCATACACCGATGAAGAGATCCCTGTAACTCGAATTAACCATGACATAAGCTCGATGATCACCGACTACCATATCGGCGGTGTAATTCTATTTCGCCAAAATCTAGTGAATTCGAATCAAATCGTCGAGTTCACTGATGCCTTGCAAGAGGCGAGCAGTAACCTACCTCTTCTCATCGCGACTGACCAAGAAGGCGGTTACGTCACTCGATTGCAGAATGGCACAGAGATGCCAGGAAACATGGCGCTAGCTGCCTCTGGTGACGCGAACAATGCTTACGTTGCTGGCAAGATTCACGGCTCAGAGCTGTCCGCTTTAGGCATTAACTACAACTTCGGCCCTGTGGTTGATGTCAATGTGAACCAGAACAACCCGATCATTGGTGTGCGCTCGTACAGCAGCAATGTTGATGTGATCAATGAAATGTCTACCGCCTACATGGATGGTATTCATGAAGCTGGCGTGATCAGTGCACTGAAGCACTTTCCTGGGCATGGCAACGTGAGCGTCGATTCACACTACGATTTACCAGAAGTCAGCTACTCACGAGAAGAGTGGGAAGCGATCGACCTCGCTCCATTTAAGTACGCGATTGAGCACGGTACCGATTCCATAATGTCAGCGCACGTGACGCTACCAAGCGTGGATGACACTATGATCCAAGCGACCTTAAGTGACAAAGAAATGCTAATCCCTGCAACGTTCTCCAAACCTATTTTGACTGGGGTTTTACGTGACAAAATTGGCTTTGATGGGCTAATTGTGACCGATGCGCTCGATATGGGGGCCATCGCTGACAACTTTGGTCGCAACTACGCAGTTCACGCTTCACTTTACGCCGGTGCTGATATTGCTTTGATGCCGCTTCAAATTACCAACCGAGATGAAATCAAACAGTTGGAAAGCCTATTTGTCTACCTAGAAGACAAAATGGAAACCAATCCAGAGTTCCTTGAGCGTATGAAAGAAGCCGCAACTCGCGTTATAAAGAAAAAGCTTCAAATGGGTCTGGTTTACCAAACCACAGACAAACAGTTTGCCATCGACTCAGTAGGCTCTGAAGCGAACAAACTTGAAGAGAAAAAGGTCGCTGATGCATCAATCACGCTTATTGAAAACCAAAATAATGTATTGCCTGTCGATCCAAGTGAAGCCAGCAATATCCTAGTTATTTCTGATGAAGATAGCCGCAATGCACTTGTAACCAAGTACCTGAACGTTGTGAAACAAGAGACAGGTAATCACCCAATGTTCATTAGCGAGCAGAAAGCGGCATTAATGGAAGATAACTTAAATGAAAATGAGCTTCGTAGCACCATTGTAAAATCCGATCTGATTATCATGTCGACATACAACCTAATGGGCCACGCGGCAAATGCTCAGAAAATCGTAGATATCGCGAACGCTGAAGGCAAAAAACTGGTGATGATTTCAACGCGTAATCCTTACGACATTGCCCATGTAGACGGTGTACAAGCGAACATCGCTATTTACGGTATCACAGGGTTCGACGTGACCAACAATGACCGCAATTCACTTGAAGCAAACATTAGCTCTGGTATTCGCACCTTGTTTTTAAACCCTCAAACGGGACTGCCTCTGAACGCACCAACAGGAACTCTTCCAGTAGATATAAAAAATGACAACGGTGACGTTATTTACCCATTCGGCCATTCAGTGAACTACCAATAATTCGTCCTAGGAATAATAAAAATGATAAATAAAAAGTCTGGAGCTACCCTACTAGCACTGCTTCTACCTAGTCTCGCGCTTGCGACTGAAGACAACGCCGTAAAAGTTGAAACGGAAGAGCTAACCCAAAACTTTACCTCTGAGTGGAACGTTGCGTCGAACATTTACATGGAAATGGAAAAGTTTGAAGGGCACAGAGACCCTGATGGCAATGCAGTGATAGACAAACTCACCCCAGTCGCACAGCTATTCATTAATAGCCCTAACTCCAAATGGAGCTATTTTCTTGAACATAAAGTGGCGCGCCGTTCGATCACTGAGGATCTAAATAACACAGATAACTCGTTTCAACGAAACCGTACTCAGATTGGTGCGACTCGTAACTTAGTTCGCAACGATGATGTGGTCTTTAATCTGAACGCTACATACCGAAAAGAATCTAACGACTCTGCACCGGGAACAGATGCTCGTGGCAGCAACAACCTGTACTGGATAATGCCTAGTGGTGAGTTTAAGATCACCGATAAACTCTCATTCTCTTACTGGGATGCGTTTTACTACTATGATCGCTTCGTAGGAGAGAACGATTACGAGTGGGAAGCGGAGCATGGTTTTGCGTATAAACACAGTGATAGTTTCACAGCAAAAGTCTACCTATACACCGATTGGACTTGGGATAACGACCAAAACAAGAACTGGGAACAAAACCAGATTCGTGGGTACTTCCCAACTAAAATTAATGACAAATGGAGCGTGATGCCTTATTTCCGCTACTTCATCAACGAGAAAATCTATGATGCGTCAAACAACTACAACGTCGTCAATGAGACAGACGACGGGCTGCGTTTAGGTTTGAATATCGACTATAAACTGAGCCCTAAATCAACGTTGTGGGTAGGTATGGCTTACGAAGAAACCAAGTGGGATGAGTCTAAGTCTGCGGGCCTAACCAGTGGTTCAGACAACAGCCAGAAATTCTATCTAGCTCAAGCGGGTTGGAAGTATAAGTGGTAACAGCTTGATTATATTTTCGATGTAACAACATACCAACCGGAGGCGCGTTCTCCGGTTGGTATACTAATGATCATGACTTCTCCCGTTTCATTGATACTAATCTGCACCAATAAAACTGCACACTCAATCAAGCGACTTTCCAATACGTGAAGATATTCGTATATTGCTAAATGAGCAATCAGGCTAGAACAGAATAGTCCAAAAACGGTTTTGGTAGCGTAAGGGAAAAGTATTTGCGTTTACATCAGTGAATCTACATGGAATCATTCGCATCCGCTTGATTCTCTGGCATCGCCTCAATAAAAGCAGGTAACTGATTGGACGCTTCGACAATTGAGTTAATCAGCGGATAAGGCGACATATCAACGCCAAAGCGCAGCGCATTATACACCTGTGGCACCAAGCAAATATCGACAATGCATGGTGAATCGGTGAGGCTATAAACTGAATCAGCGTATGTTTGACGATGCTTAGAAAGCTTCTCTTCTAATGCCGAAAAACCTTGGCTCATCCAATAGTGAAGCCAGTCTATTTTCGCCTCTTGCTCACACGACAACTCTCGCTCCAAATACTGCAACACACGCAGGTTATTCAGAGGGTGAATTTCTATCGCAATATCCTGAGCCATTGCCAACGCTTGATAGCGCAATGGTGTTTGCTCTGGAATCAACAAGGAGTCTGGGCTGCTCTCACACAAATAGTTTTCGTCCAAATATTGCAGAATCGTCAGCGACTGATTGAGTTGAACGTCACCATCCACCAGCACTGGCACTAATTCACTGGCATTGAGCTCGCGATATTGTGGATCATGCTGCTCGCCGCCATTACGCACCAAATGCACCGATTTCGACTCATAGCTAAGTTGCTTTAGGTTCAAGCCAATACGCACCCGATAGGCTGCCGAAGAGCGCCAATAACCATAGAGTGTGATCTTCTTGTTCATAAAGAGCCCTCGTTCATAACGTTCCTCTCTGTCGCTTTACTCTTGTCGCTATCCCTAGCGTGGTCGATATTGACTCACTTTCTGGTCAATCGCGCCAAAGATCGAGTCACCAGCCTCATCAAACATCTCTAGGCGAATCGAGTCGCCAAACGACATGAATTGAGTCGAAGGTTTGCCATCGCGAATCGTCTCAATCATGCGCACCTCGGCAATGCATGAATAGCCCACGCCGCCCTCGGCAATTGAGGTGCCGTGGTCAGTGCCTTGCTTATTCGATACCGTGCCTGAACCGATAATAGCCCCCGCCGACAGTGGACGAGTCTTCGCAGCATGGACTACTAGTTCAGCAAAGTTGAAAGTCATATCGACGCCCGCATTCGGGCAACCAAAAGGCTGGTCGTTGTAGGTCGATATCAGCGGTAAATGCACCTTGCTGCCTTTCCACTGTTCACCAAGCTCGTCAGGTGTAACTGCGACCGGAGAGAACGCCGAAGAAGGCTTAGATTGGAAGAAGCCAAAGCCCTTGGCGAGCTCTGCCGGAATTAAGCCGCGCAGCGACACATCATTCACTAACATCAGCAGACGAATCGAATCATGCGCCTGCTTAGCACTAGCGCCCATAGGCACATCACCGGTGACAATCGCAACCTCACCTTCGAAATCGATGCCCCACTCGTCGCTGGCAAATTCGATATTGTCACGAGGGCCGATAAACGCATCTGAGCCTCCTTGATACATTAATGGATCAACCCAGAAGCTTTCTGGCATTTCAGCACCACGCGCCTTACGCACCAGTTCAACATGGTTTACATAAGCACTGCCATCAGCCCATTGATATGCGCGTGGCAGAGGTGATTCACAATACTGAGATGCAAACACTTCACTGCCAGTCACATGCCCGTTGTTTAACGAGGTGTATAACTCTTCTAACTGAGAAGCCACGCTGTCCCAGTTATCCAATGCTACCTGCATGGTTGGCGCTAGATGCATCGCATGGAAAATTTCGGTGGCAGCTACACATTGTTTAAGATCTTTACTTACGACCATCAATAGACCGTCGCGAGTGCCATTTTTCTTGGTTGCTAATTTCATCCTTGTCCCTTACTTCTTATCGTCAGCCATGGTTTGAGAACCTGTCTCTTGCAAACCCGTGTCTTGCCAACTGTAGACATATTCTTTGTTCTCAACGCTATCGAGTTCATCAGAGAACTGCAGTGCATGGCGAGTATCGATCATCACCGCGACTTCATCGGTAAACTTCTTCTTGTGCGCCTGACCCGCTTTGAAAGCCTTTGGATGAGGCCCATGCGTGAAACCCGCAGGGTGGAAAGTCACCATGCCCGCTTCAATATTGTCGCGACTGAAGAAGTCACCAGCGTGATAGAACAGCACTTCGTCGTAGTCGTCATTGTTATGGTAAAACGGCACTTTCAATGCGCCAGGATCGCTCTCAATTGGGCGCGGCACAAAAGTACACACCACAAAGCCTGCGCCAACAAACGTCGTATGCGCAGAAGGCGGCAAATGGTAGCGATGTGACATCAGCGGTCTGATATCGCGCCAATTCACTTTCACCACAGCCAAGTCGCCATGCCAACCAATTGCATCCAATGGATTGAACGGATAGGTGATCACGCTGACTTTGTCGTGACTTTTTACCTGAACCTGAGTCTGGTTTTCTGAATACTGAGCGCGAAATTGATCATTGATTGAAGGGATGTCGAGCACCGCCGGATCAAACACCGCGTGATTACCGACCATGCCTTTCTCTGGCAGGGAGTAAGCCGCGTCTGTGTTCTCAATCATTAAGATGAACATTGGCTCGCTTGGCTCCAAGCGCCAGTTGGTTGAGCGCGGGATCATCACGTAATCCCCTTCACTCACTTCTAAATGACCATAGTCGCAATAGAGATTTGCACTGCCTTGGTGAATAAACAACAGCTCATCACCATCGGAATTACGCACCAAGAAATCCATCTTCTCGTCCATGCGCCACACTCGGATTTTGCAGTCAGCGTTGTGCAAAAGATGAGGCACCGCCCAAGGGGTTATCTGGCTGGCTTTTTCCACCAGCGTAAAATCAAAAGCGCGAGGGCGCAGATCGCCCTCCCACTCCGACCAACCTGTTGGGGCATGTTGGTGATGAAAATGAGCGGCAGGGCCGAAGAATCCACTTCGGCCCGCCTCTCGCTCATAAATTGCCTCTTCGGGGAAGTCGGCATGCGCTTGTTTAGAGCACACCCCCTCCCGATGAGGAAACGAGATCCATTTATGCATCGTCTAATACTCCTCGACGAATCTGGTCCTCTTCAATCGATTCAAACAGCGCCTTGAAGTTGCCTTCGCCAAAGCCTTCGTTGCCTTTACGCTGAATGATTTCAAAGAACACAGGCCCGATTACTGTCTGCGTGAAAATTTGCAGCAAGATGCCGTCTTTGGTCGGCGCGCCATCAATCAGAACGCGTAGGTCGCGCAGCAGATCGGTATCTTCACCGTGGCCTTTCACACGATCATCAACTTTCTCATAGTAGGTATCTGGGGTTGGCATAAAGTCCATGCCGCGATCACGCAGGGTTTTCACCGTTTTGTAGATGTCATCCGTAGCAAGCGCGATGTGTTGGATACCTTCGCCGTTGTATTCACGAATGAACTCTTCAATTTGTGATTTGTCATCTGAAGACTCATTGATTGGAATACGGATCTTGCCACATGGTGAGGTCATGGCACGGCTCACAAGGCCTGTCAGCTTACCTTCAATGTCGAAGTAGCGAATCTCACGAAAGTTACCGATACGCTCATAAAAACTAGACCACAGATCCATATTGCCTTGTTTCACGTTGTGCGTGAGGTGATCGATCTCATAAAGGCCTACGTCGGCTTTCGCCATGCGCTCTTGCGCGTCATCATAGAATCGGAAATCAACGTCGTAGATGCTCTGCTTGCCGTAACGGTCTACGAAATAAAGCAAACTTTCACCAATACCGTAAATAGCAGGAATGCTCAGCTCCATTGGCCCGATTTCTGTCTTGTACTCTTCACCACCACCGCTAGACGCCTGCGTCATTGCCGTGGTTGCATCGTTAACACGAAACGCCATGCCACACACCGATGGGCCGTGAACTTTAGCGAACGCTTCCGCTTGGCTGTGTGGTTGTTCATTGACGATAAAATTGATATCACCTTGTCGATACAGCCAAGCTTCTTTTGAGCGGTGCTTGGCTATCTCAGCAAAACCAAGTGACACAAACAGCGCTTTAAGTTGCTCTATTCCCTTGTGGTCAACGGCCGTGTATTCAACAAACTCGAATCCATCCGTGCCAAGCGGGTTGTATGTATCCACCATGAACTTTCTCCTTGTACCTATTGGTTTTGTATTACGTGTTTTTTGTCCTTAATTAAATTTGGCCCACAAGCGGAAAGATTGGAATGCATCGAAGGAAATGGGCAATAACGCTAAAAACCCGTCAAATTGTAAAATATTTGTTACACACAAAACCTCACAACAACAAAGTGAGTGCTATCAAGGGATTGAAAGAGGGTGGTTTGATTTACAGCAGAGCAAGAGATGTTATTGAATTGTTACATGTGATTTTTTTGGCTAAAGCAGAAAGAGATAAGTGTATGTTGAACGTAAAAAGAGCATCACAAAACAGGTGATGCTCTTTTAAAAAGCTTCATATCCCAGCGGTATTCTTATGGGACGAAGTATCAAACCTAACCCATTACTTTAATGGTTGACGGTCAAATAGAGGTTGTTTCTCTCGTGAGCACGTCATCAATTTAGGCAATCACAGAACGAGATTTTTTCAAGCGAACTGAAAGCACGGACATCAAACTGATAAGCACCAATAACCCGGTACCGGCACCACTACGTTCAACATCTTCAGCGCTATCATCACTTCTTTCAGCAATGTCTTCACTTGTTGCTCCAGATATCGGGATAAGTTTCACAGCCACCACCCTCTCGTCACCTACTCCATCATTACAATATGCAAAGTGCGCGGTTGAATCATAAGCCATAGAAGAGGAGCTACTTTCACTCGCAAAACATTGTATTGCCGTCCCTGAGATAACACCCGCGTCATTAATGTCGGTTGCGTCCAATATTCTAAAGTGGTTGTTGGCATCACTGTCGTCACCACCGTTAGTTAGGTCGTCTAACCACCAAGCTTGATCATTATATCTTGCACGTCTATCAGCATCGGTACCAGTGTCGTTATAAGGGAAAATGAAGCCGCGATGCCTTCTTTCATGTCCGTCTACTTCAGCGTGAGTTTCGGCGTCAACATAGCCAACGATTTCATTGTAGCTGTTGATCTCACTTGCTTTTCCCTCTGCACTGTCAAAGAAAATGTCTTCACCTAAACTTGCGAAGAATGTGGCTGTTGGCGTTGTGTCATTCGCATCAGCGACGAACATACGATTATCAGACACACGATCCGACGGATAATCACCATCTCTTTTTGCATAACCAATAACCATCATGTTTTCATTAATGTCTGTTGCGACAGAATTACTGTGAATGTATGAATCACTCACTTCTACCGTCGCATTAGCGATAAATGTAGTCGTCCAAGCATTTTCCGAAACGCTGAAATTTGACGTACTGCTTGGCCTAAACACAGCAGCCTGCATAAGAAAGTTATCAGAATCATCTAGCTCTGTATTGTAACCAACTAAAACAGGATAAGAGCTATATGTCCCTCTAGACGAAATCGTTGCAGCCCTCACACTCGCCTGTGCTGAAGCTTCATCATCGTTGTAAGAGTAATAGGTCGAACTGGTTTCCCAATCAGATACTGAGAAACGGTTTCCATCATCATTGGGGCCATTCGCATCGGTTATATTCCAGACAAAAGCTCGATTAGCAAAAGCAAAGTTCTGACACTCTGGATATAAAGCAGGCTCAATATCTTCATCGATACAATTATCTAGATCCTCAGCATCACTGTCGGATGTGTACGGAGAGTCATAATCTTTGTATCCATCACTGTAATAAAAAGTCGCAACGGACGCGCTTCCGACCACATAGCTTTCCCCTCCATAACTGAAAGAGTCAAAAGCCATCGTTCTTCCCATTTGGGAGATTATATTCGCTTCGCCGTCAGCATCGCTGATCGTAATGCTGGTATCGGCTTCAGGTTGGAGAACCGTAAATTCAGTGCCTGTATCGTAGTAACCACGCTGCCTATACAACTGAATATATTGGTTGTTATAACTGTAGTAACCACTGCTGGTGTTACCAAGAACAAAACCATTCTCGTCAACTTTAGTGATGACCTTCTCCTCTGTTCCATCAACAAAGGAATAACTATAACTGCTCACATCAGGTGGGTTGCTGCCAACATCTGGGATCTCGCTTAGCGAAGAAGAATCATAAAAAGCCGTGGAATTGGTCTGATAGCTCAGCCCGTAATACGCATCACGCTCATTTTTCAAGCCTCCAATGCCCGCATCATCATCGCCATACCACAATAAAGAACTCCAAGCTTCACAAGTCGCGTAGCCAAGTTCGCTCGTGCAGTAGCTATAGATATCGTCATAATCCAAATAGTAGAACGTGTTATCGATACCAAAGGGGACCTCCTCTTTAAAGGAAAAACCTGGTTCTGCATTTTGAGCTTCCCCTGCGAATGCGTAGTCGGTGTCACCACAACTGGTACTAAAGCAATCCGTTGTACCAAGCTCTGGTTCAACTGCGACCCCATACACCGATTCAGTTTCTACTGGTGATTCCTCCAAAACCACCCTATAAAGCGCAGCGTTACTATAAGAAGCAACCAACAACGTAGAAGAGACAACGACTGATTTTTTTACCATTGCCTTCATTCTACGGCTCCTAAAAAATAATCCATTTCAATACCAACGATAGCTTTCTGCCTTTATTGCTAAAGGCATTAAATTCATGAGTTCAATAGTGGACTAGGATAAAAATAGAAAATGTGGAAACTATGTAGAAACAATGGAGGTTTAAACAACCTGACTTGATGGGCTGATGATCTGATGCCCTATTAAAGTTAAACGCTAACTTTCATCTCCTAGATTTATCCATTTTCTCTGCTAATTTGATCGCTAACCTATTTGCGTCAAAGAAATACACTTATATTTGGTTACGAATAGGAATTAAATGATGAACAAAATCACGACAGCATTACTTTTACTGACATCGACATTCGCGCTTCAAGCGTGTGCTGAAAGCCGTGAAGGCCCAAGAGAAATGCCAAGCTTTGAAGAAATGGATGCAAACGGTGATGGCGAATTACAATTAGAAGAGCTCAGAGGTCCACTCGCCGATGACTTTGATAAACTAGACGCAGATGGAAGCGGTGGTCTATCGGAAGAGGAAGTTCCGCCGCCACCACCAAGACGTCAATAATTGTTAGAGGGTTATCCTAAAATAGTGATAATTCAATGCGAGCTGATGGGATATAGCACCCTGTCAGCTCGCTATTCGTTTCTAACAAAAGAGTGCTTATACATGGCCTAAGATGAATAAAGAAATCAATGTCCATATTTCCCACACGATCGAGGGCTAATATTGGTTTATCTCATTTTATTGTCTTAACTCACTCTATCGTCTTAATTCACTTTAATTTCTGGAGAGAACGTGCGCATATCAATTTTCACCAAACTGTTTGTTTCAATACTAATGGTGTGCGTGACCATGCTCTTTGTACTGACCTATTTTATTAACTCCAGTTTTCAAAGAGGGCTCCAAGATTTCACAAATAATAATGAGATTGCCCTAGCTCAAGAACTCGCCAATAACTTAAAGCAATATTACTCACCTTCCGAAAAGTGGAGGCGGCTAGAGCGTGAACCACATTTAATCGCCAGTAGCATTAGCGGCCCCTCACGACCACATCCTCGTGACAGACACCCATCGCCACCACCATTAAGAGAGCCGGAAGCGCCAGGCCTTCAACCTATTTGGCAACGACTCAACATTTTAGATCAAGACGGGCGAGCCATAATTGGACCGCCTGAAAACCTACATCACCTTGAAGATGGTCAGCATCAAGCACTAGTCGAAATAACACGGGATGATCAAGTTATTGGGTATATCTCCATCGTCCAGATGGATGAAATATCAGGGCCTTTAGCAGAAAGCTTTTTCAAACAACAAACGACGCATGTAAGCACTATCGCATCGATTACCGTGTTGCTTTCATTCCTTATCTCTTTGTTTCTTGTTAGGCGATTTTTGAAACCATTGCGTGCTTTGTCGAAAGGTGCCAAATCTATCGAAAATGGCGATCTCGATTTCTACATTAAAAAAAGCGGCAATGATGAATTGTCCGATCTCATCGGAATATTCAACGGTGTTGTCGAGACACTAAGAAAACAGAAAACACTTAGAGAACAGTGGTTATCAGATATTTCACATGAACTTAGAACGCCTATCACCGTGCTTAGAAGTGAACTAGAAGCGCTACAAGACGGTATCCGATCTCCTGAACCAAAATACATCGACTCGTTACATCAACAAATCATCACACTAGGTCAACTCGTTGAGGATCTTCACCAACTCTCCCTGTATGACATCGGATTTAACCTCAATGTTAAAAACAACGTTGATATACATAAACTGATTGATTCTGTGATCGTTCAAAACTCGATCCGTTTAGAACAAAAAAACATCACATTAACAAAGCACTATGACCATTCGGCGCCACTGTTTACCTCGTGTGATGAGAGATTACTGACACAACTGTTTGTGAATCTGTTAGAAAATAGCGCGCGATACACTGGCGATAATGGGTATGTATCGATAGATGTTACCGACATTAGTGATAGTATTATTATCAACGTTGAAGACAGTGATCCAGGTGTACCTGATGCATCACTTCCGCGTTTGTTTGAGAGGCTTTACCGCGTTGATAAATCGCGCAGTCGATCAAGTGGCGGTTCTGGGCTTGGCTTATCTATCTGTAAAAATATCGTTGAAGCGCACCAAGGACACATTACTGCCGACCACTCAGAATTGGGTGGACTACGAATCATCATAGCGTTACCAAAGGAAATAAAATCGTGATTTTAGTCGTCGAAGATGAGCCTGCATTAGCAAGTGTACTGTGTGAGTACTTAGAGCACTCTGGCCTTGAAAGTCATCATATTATCGATGGTAACCTTGTCATTGACTGGGTAAAGCAAGCATCGCCTAAACTCATTATTCTCGACCTCATGCTACCCAATCGAGACGGGTTGGATATTTATCGAGAGCTGAGAACGTTCAGTGACATCCCAGTGGTTATGGCGACAGCCAAGGTCGAAGAGATTGATCGACTCGTTGGGCTTGAACTGGGTGCAGATGATTATATATGTAAGCCGTACAGCCCGAGAGAAGTGGTTGTGAGGGTGAAAAATATTTTGCGCCGTTCCAACAAGCCCCAAGCCACGTCACCAACGAACGCCATTGATATTGATGAATTGAGTATGACCGCTGTCCTATGTGGTATTAAGCTAAGTTTAACGCCAGCTGAGTTTCGGCTTTTGCACCTTCTCTATCAAAATGTTGGCCGCATTTATAGTCGCGATCAATTGATTGATAAAATCTACGACGATAGAAGAGTGGTCAGTGATCGCACTATCGATAGCCATATCAAAAACTTACGCAAAAAAATGGTCTCGATAAATGAAAAATGTGACTACATCAAATCCATTTACGGGATAGGTTACAAACTAGAAATAGAATAATACGAATCAAAAAGCCGCTTTCATCAGCGGCTTTTTTCGTTCTAAAGGGAACATAATTCAAAGATGGGATCAGCGTTAATCCCAGTTGAGAATCGACCAATTCGGTTGATCTGCTAACGCTTTCAAACGCGGACACGGGTTCACCAAATAAGCAAAATCAGCGTGTTCACACAAAGGTAAGTCGTTGATTGAATCCGTATAAAAGTGGATATCTGAGTAGTTGGTTTCTTGATTGTCTAACCACTCTTTTAAACGCGTTACTTTACCTTCACGGTAGCTTGGTACACCTGAGATCTGAGACGTGAAGCGGCCTTGGCTTTCAATCAAATCAATACCGAGTGCATTCTCGATACCAATCTTACGGCCGACCGCTTCTACTAAGAAAGTGACGCTGGCTGAGATGATCAACATGTCGATATCGTCACGCTCTAACTGCTCAATCAAAGGTTTCGACTGCTTGAACTGTTTAGGTAAAATATGCTGTTCAACACACTCTTCCACCAAGGCAGTCACTTGCTCTGTTGGCATATCGGCTAACGGCTGCATGGAAAACGTTAGGTAATCTTCCATGTTCAGTTTGCCTTCCGAATACAGTCCCATTAAGCGTTTATCTTCTTCAATAAAGTTGGGCGCAGTGGCAATGCCCTTTTCAACCAAGAACTCATTCCAAAGCATTGCTGCATCAGCATTGATCAGCGTTTCGTCCATATCAAATACATACAAAGGTTTGAACATATTAGGCTCTCACAGGTTGAATTTCGTTTAGGTTAAACAGGAGTTCAAGTTGGCTGCCATTTGCCAATAGTCGTTCAGAAGAACGGTTAAGTAGGTCGACCGTTAATTCACACTCATCAACGTCCACTTGGTAGCGAATCACGTTGCCCAAAAGCTGGTGGTTACGAATCGTGCCCGTTTTCGGCGCAGAGATATGTTCGCCATATTGTCGACCTTGCTCTTTCACGTAGATAGACTCAGGTCGAATCGCCACTTTCCACTCTGTTTCAATATTGAAAAGTTGCTTGGCTTTGTTCGCTTGCACCAGATTGTAGTGACCCATGAACCCAGCCACAAATTCATTGGATGGTTGAGTGTAGATCTCTTCGGGTGTACCTGCTTGTACGATCTCGCCTTTGTTCATCAAGAAGATACGGTCAGACATGATCATCGCTTCCTCCTGATCATGAGTCACGAAGATCGTGGTCAGATTCATCTCTTTTTGAATATCTCGGATCTGTTGGCGCAAGTGCTTTCGGATCTTCGCATCCAACGCCGAAAGCGGCTCATCCAACAACAAAATACGCGGCTTGACCACCAAAGCTCTTGCCAAGGCCACACGCTGGCGTTGACCGCCCGATAACTGATGCGGGTAGAACTTCTCTTTGCCCGTTAAATCCACCAGCCCAATCACTTTCGCGACTTCGTGCTTAATCTCGTCAGCAGCAAGCTTTTTCATCTTGAGGCCAAACGCAATGTTGCCTTCAACCGTCATGTTCGGGAACAGCGCATAAGATTGAAACACCATGCCGATGCCACGCTGTTGTAGCACTTGATGGGTGATCTCTTCGCCGTTGACCCAGATCTCGCCACCATCGACAGGGTTTAAGCCAGCCAAGCTGCGCAGCAGAGTCGATTTACCACAGCCACTTGGGCCAAGCAGAGTAATGAATTCACCCTTCTCAATTGAAAATTGAATGTCTTCAAACACTGTATTGTCACCAAAGCTCTTGGTGAGGTTTTTCGCATTTACATAACTCATTATTTTGTTCCCTGGCTGAAACGACTTGCCAACCAAGTCAGTAAGAAAATAAACAGGAAGTACGTCATCACTAGGGCTGACGTGAAGTGGCCGCTGGTTTGACGCATATTGTATAGGTAGATTTGCAGTGTCTCGTAGCGTGTTCCTACCAAGATGTTGGCGAACACGAACTCGCCCAATAGGAACGAGAACGACAAGAACAGTGACGCCATTAAGCCTTTCTTAAGGTTTGGCAAAATAATCAGCAAGAATGCCTTGGTGGTGCTTGCGCCGAGCAGGTGAGCCGCGTCCATCAAGTCGTGCAGGTTGATCGCTTCAAAGCTGTTGGCAATCGCGCGATACATAAATGGCAGCGCGATGGTGAAGTAAGTACCAATCAGAATCCATGGTGTGCCTATCAGTGAGATTTCGCTATCGGCATACAGCTGAAGCAAACCCACCGACGACACCACGGGTGGCACAGCGAATGGCAATAAGATCAGGATATTCATCACCTTGTCGAGTTTCGGGAAATAGTAAAACACCACGAAAATCGCAGGCAAGACCAACACCACACTCAATGACAGTGCTGCCACACAGATAAACAGTGAACGACCAAAAGCTTGTAAGAAGCGAGGATCGGTCAGCAGGTTGATATACCAATCTAACGTGAAGCCATCCGGCAGGATCGTTGCGCCCCAACGAGAAGAGATCGAGTAAATAAAGGTCGCTAAGATCGGGATCATCATGATGCCGACAATCGAATAGACAACCGTTTTATGAAAACGAGTATTGACGGTGTTCATTACTTTCTCTTCCCTGCGTAGCTTTTGCTGATCAGCCATTGGTTAATCACGGTGATGAAGGCCAGCATCGCCATCAGAATCACTGAAATTGCCGCAGCTAGGTTTGGTTCTAAGAACAAGTCGCCCGATACCAAGCTCGCGATACGAATCGTAATCACGTTGTAGTTGCCCGAGGTCAACGCATACACACTCGCATAGGCGCCAATCGCATTAGCAATCAAGATGATGAAGGTGCCGAACAAGGCAGGCGACAACACAGGCAGTGCTATTTTGGTCCAGTATTGCCAAGTTTTCGCGCCAAGCAGTGCCGAAGCGGCTTGCCAGTCGTCACTCAGAGCATCAAACGCTGGATAGAGCAACAACACCGCCAATGGGATCTGGAAGTAGATGTAAATCGCCAGCAAGCCCCACTTGCCGTAAAGGTCGAAATCACCCAGCAATCCATACTGCTTGAGCAACAAGGTAATCGCACCGTTGGTCCCAAGGATGATGATGAAAGCGAAAGACAACGGAACGCCAGAAAAATTACTGCTCATGTTGGTGAAAGCAATCACCGCATCGCGGATTTTAGAATCAACGCGGCGCAGTGAAGAAACGAGCAGAGTCGCAATCGCTAAGCCAACAATGCTCGACCAAATCGACAACCATAAACTGTTGCCAAAAGCCTGCATCATGAAGGCAGAATCGAAGACTTCAGAATAGTTTTCTAGAGAGAGCTCATCGTCATAGAAGAAGCTGTTGATCAGCACCCAAACCATAGGTGCCAGTTGGAACAGGTAGAAGAACAGCGCGAAAGGCGCAAGCCACAAAGCGGGCTTGAAGCGTTGAAACAAAGATTTGGTTTTGGGTTTAAGCGCAGAGCCATCGCTCTGCGTGATTACAGAACTGCTCATAGGGCCAACAATTCCTGAGTGTAAGATTTATCGTGTTCAAGGTTGAGTAACTGACAGACGCTGCCGCAGATATCGGTCTGTTTCACTGAACATTCTTGGTGTGTAAACTTATCGCCAATCACAAAGAAAGGCACTTCACGCTCTTCAGGCAGAATGCCACCATGAGACAAGTCATTGTTCATACCGTGGTCACTGGTGATGATCACCTGATAACCATCGTCTACCCATTTCTCAAGATAGTTTGATAGGTAGATATCCGCGCCACGTGCACTATTGCGGTATTGGCGAGAATCTAGCCCATGCTTGTGTCCCATATCGTCAATGTTCATTGGGTGAATCAATAAGAAATCAGGTTGATGAGTGACGCGCAGATGCTCTGCATCCAAGAACAAGGCTTCGTCTGGGTAGTGATCCCAGTGGTAGAAACAACCGTGTTGAATATTCATGGTTTCGTCGTTGGTAAAACGGTCACGCACAGCGTCAAACGGTGCTCGGTTATATAACTCGCTCACCCAATGGTAAGCCGCAGCTGCCGTCACTTTGTTCTGCGACTTCGCCAAGCTAAATACCGACTCGTGATTCGATAAACGCACGATTTGGTTGTTGACGATGCCACTCTCGACAGGGCGAACACCGGTCAGGATGCACTCATACAGTGGACGTGACATAGACGGCAGCTCACACTGCACAGGGTAAAGCGTGGCACGCAGCTTGTTTTTTTGCGTGTTTTGCGAAGTGCCCTGTTTACTGTACGAATCGCCCTGTTTTGTCTGCAAATCGCCCTGTTTCTCATACATATCACTTTGCTCTAGAAGACCGTTCAGGTAACCCATGCAATCACGGGCTACCTGATAATTCAGTCCATCTAGAACAACAAGGATAACCTTATTGCTCATGGTCTATTCTCTGTTGCTTGTTTCTATAAGCCACCCGTTACAGGTGGTGTGTTAAGCGGGATTACTGCTGGTGAATCAATACGCTTTCTTGCCATTGGCGCGGCAGACGACGTGCTGATTTTTCCCATGCTGAGAAGTCAGTGACGGGATGAACGTTGCTGTATTGCTCGTTCGAGATCAGCTTGTCTTGTACTGATTGAGGTAGCGTAACGTTGCTACGGATTGGACGTGCGTAACCTTCTGCTAGGTTGATTTGGCCTTGGTCGCTGAAGATGTATTCACGAGCCAACTTCGCCGCGTTCGGGTTTTGTGCGTATTTGTTAATGATGGTGGTGTAACCAGAAATCACTGAGCCATCTTGTGGAATGCTGACGGTAAAGCGCTCACGGTCAATCTTGTCGCGGTAATTCAGTGCGTTGAAATCCCACATGATTGCCACTTCCACTTCGCCTTTTTCAAGGTTAGCGATGCTTGGGTCGGTGTAAGACAGACGGCCTTGCTTCGCTAATTCACCAAAGAATTTAATCGCCGGTTTTAGGTTTGACTCGTCACCACCGTTAGCAAATGCAGCCGCTAGAATCGCGTTGTTGGCTTGCGCGGCTACGCCGACATCGCCCACTGTGACTTTGTAGTCACCTTCTAGTAAGTCACTCCAAGTTTTCGGTGCATCTTCAACAAGGTTGTTGTTGGAAATGAAAGAGATGGTGCCAGTGTAAGCCAGAGCCCAATGACCATCTTTGTCTTTTGCCCAGTCTGGAATATCATTCCAAGTGGTTGGTTTGTATGGCTGAGTGACGTTTTTCTTTACGGCCACACGTGCGAATGCGAAACCCACATCACCAATATCAGCGGTTGCGTTTTTCTTCTCTGCTTCAAATTTCGAGATCTCCTGAGCCGAGCTCATATCGGTATCCTGATGCTTCAAACCGTAGTTTGCTTTCAGGTCAGTCCATGTGCCTTTCCAGTTTGCCCAACTGTCTGGCATACCCACACTGTAAACTGCACCCTCTTTTTGAGCGGCTTCAATCAGTGACTCAAGATCAGCATCCTTCGCCATCGCTGGCATTGAAAGTGTTGCCGTTATTAGCGTTGCGCCGATTAATTTTGCAGGTGAACCGATTAATTTAGCTGGCGATACAGTTGAACGGCTAAGCAAAGTTTTCATTGTCTCTATCCTTCTGGACTAGGTCAGTAAGTTCGTTTTGTATGCTATAGCCGGAATGTGACGGTTTGCCGTAAGTTATTTGACAGTTCGAGTGCATTTACGTGGCAGTTATATTTCACTCATATGACAATAAGCCATTGTTTACTGTCACATTCCTGTTAACTCCATGGTTTACCTTATTAAGCACACGAACTTATGGACTAGATCAGTAATGAGAACATTGGGCACCGGGCAATCAGGGACACAGTTAGGAAGAATTAAGGCGAGTATTCGAGAGCAGCTTCAATCAGGTATCTTCATTGAAGGGCAAAAACTGCCATCAGAAAGAAACCTTAGCGAGCTGTTTTCCACCACACGAATCACGCTCAAAGATGCATTGGTGTCATTAGAAACCGAAGGTCTGATATACAGAGAAGAGCGGCGAGGCTGGTATGTGTCACCCGAACGAATTCGCTACAACCCGCTGTCTCGCTCTCACTTTCATCAAATGATTCGCGAACAACATCGTATTGCAGAAACAAGGCTGCTGAGCACCCGCACAGAGATGGCCGCGGGCGATTACGCCAAAGCATTAGAGATAGAACAGATAACGCCGATACACGTGATTGAGCGCTTGCGTTTTATTGATGGTAGAGCAGTGCTGTTTGTTGAAAATGTACTGAAAGCGCCCTTATTTGATGGTGTCTTGTCGGAAAACCTCACCATGTCACTAACAGGCATCTACCGAGAAAAATACGGCTACGAGACCCAACGCTCGCGTTTTGATGTAATTCCCACTTCAGCCCCAGCCTATGTCGCTAAGGCGCTAAATTTGGCTGAGGGTCAACCGGTGCTGAAGATCTGCCGTGTGAACTACAAGCAAGATGGCGAGTTGATGGACTGCGAACTGGAATACTGGCGACCAGACTCAGTAGTGATCCACATTGATAGCATTGGCTAGTACCACATCCTCTTAATGCGGTAGCAACACAAATACAAAAACTCCGACTGATTCAGTCGGAGTTTTTTAACAATCAAACATTAAGGTGCGCGAATCATCTAGCTCATGAATCAAGCTTGAGGAACTTCCTTACCCTTGTTGAATCTGGGTTAGTGAAGAACTTCTCAGGGTTGGATTTCTCAATCAAGATGCCCTTCTCAAGGAATACCACCTGATCCGATACCTGACGCGCAAACTCCATCTCATGTGTCACAACCACCATGGTGTAGCCCTCTTGCGACAGTTTCTTCATCACCAACAACACCTCTTCGACCAATTCAGGATCGAGTGCTGACGTTGGTTCATCAAACAGCAACACATCCGGCTCCATCGCGAGAGCTCTGGCAATAGCGACACGTTGCTTTTGCCCACCCGATAACATGCTTGGGTAGTTCTCTAGTTTGTGCGACATACCAACCTTATCGAGTTGCTTACGTGCCATCTCTTCGGCGTCTGATTTCGCTATCTTCTTAACGTGAACGAGCGCTTCCATAACGTTTTGCAACACGGTTAAATGCGGCCACAAGTTGAAGCTTTGGAAAACCATACCAAGGCGCTCTCTGAGTTTCGCCAGCTCTTTATATTTGAGTGGTTTACCCGTTTCAGAGTTGATACCAATACGCTCATCACCCATAAAAATCGTGCCGCGCTCTGGCTGTTCTAGCCAATTCATGCAACGTAATAGCGTCGATTTCCCCGACCCAGACGAACCGAGAATACTCACCACATCGCCTTTGTTGATGTTGAGGTTGATGTCTCGCAGTACTTCGATGCCATCAAACTGTTTCGACAGGTTTTCAACCTTAATTATCGTCTCTCGTTCTTCCAATAGTGGTTCGCACTCAATCACTTCCAAATTCACGCCCAAAGAAGGGTTAATCGGTGCTTCCGTTTCAATAATCTCTGATTGTTTAAGCATGGCTAAGCCCTCTAAGTTCAACTTTGGTTTGGATTCGTTTGGTGATGGTTTCAAGTGCAATACTCACGGCCCAGTAGAGCGCGATAGCAATGATGAACGCATTCAATGGGATGAAGTACGTTGATTGAATGCTGTTGGCGGCCGCGGTAATTTCTGCGACGGTGATGATGCTAAGAAACGCAGTGTCTTTTAAGCAGATGATGAGTTGGTTCGTGATCAGTGGAACCGACTTAAACAACACATTTGGGGTAATAACTCGGGTAAATGTTTTGAATTTAGAGAAGCCATAAGCGTGCGCCGCTTCGATGTAACCTGGCTCTAATCCTTTACGAACACCTCGGAAAATCTCACAAAAATAGGTACCGTGATAGAGACTTAGCGCGATGATTCCCGCTGTAATCGCATCGAGTCGAATACCAACCTGCGGCAACCCGTAATAGAGCAGGTACGCTAAGATAAGAAACGGCAAGGTGCGCATCATGCCTATCAAACTATTGATGGTGTACTTCACACCAAGTTTTGAGTTTTCGAGGCAATACAACAAACCGATGCCAATGATGAAACTCAAGATTGAAGACGAAACAAAAAGATAAAATGTGGTCACAAACCCTGAAGCAAACAGCTCTTTTTGTTGCCAGATAATATTCCATTCTTCCATATTTACTCCTTAAACTTACCCGCTCAATAACGCATCACAAGCAGGTAAATGGTGTTTCTGACCTAGTAGCCATGACGGCTAAACTGTGGTTGTTGTTGATAGCTGTGACTGAGGTAGATTACTGATAGCCACACTTACTACTGCAGATAAGTAGCTCGGTTTTCAGCCACCGCTTGCAACTTCACCAACACGCCAATAATCAACATGTAAATGGCACCGGCACATAGAATCGGCCCAAGTGGTTCATAGGTAACCGCAGAGATTCGATTGGTGACACGAGTTAGGTCGACGATGCCGATCACCGCAATCGCTGGGCTGCCTTTGATTAAGAACGACATCTCATTGACTAGCGCTGGTAGGCTCATGATCACCATTTGCGGGAACATGATGCGGCGAAAATAAGTGATACGTCTCATACCAATGGCTTCTGCCGCTTCCATTTGTCCTTTTGAAAAGTTAAGAAAGGCATTGCGCCAAATCTCTGCATTGAATGCCGATGTATTGAGTGTGAGAGCTAAAATAGCAGAAACGTGTTTATCTAAATTGATGCCAAATGACGGAAAAGAAAGGAAAATAAACAGAGCCAGTGTCACCAAAGGCGTTGCTCGTGCCCAGCTGACATAGATACCCAGCATTTGATCCACAAACGGGATTTTCATCATTCGAATTAAAGCAATGACTAGCCCGATGACGACACCTAATACAATCGAGACTGCCGATATCCATGCCGTAGCCCACGCGCCCTGTAGCAACTGTTCCCAAGCGTAATAATCCATAAACGACCTCTTTGATAAGCGACTTCTTTCGATAGGTTTTGCGCAAATGACTCATGGGTTAAACCGCTTTGAACCCATTGGCATGGACACAAACAGCCGTTAACTGTTTGTGTCAGCGCATGCTTATCCATCTATTGGACTGCTGTTAGCTTGTGATACTGCTCAACGGAAGTGATGGCCTCTGAAGGCAGTTGGTCGAACGACTCACCGAACCACTTCTTCTGCAACTCCGCCATTTTTCCTGTTTGCTCTAGGTGCAGGAAAAACTCCGTTAGGTATGCCAAAAGCTCAGGGTTCTCTTTAGGAACAGGCCAGCTCACGAAGCCAGGACCAGACACCGCCTCGCCTTTTTTGAACACCTTCGACTTGGATTTCACCACCTCGTTAACGGAAACGACGCTGTTGATCACGTAGTCTATTCGGCCGATTGCCAAGTCGGAATACGCTTCTGGGTAGGATTGATACTGCACCACTTTACCCAAAGACTTGCCTTGTGCTTCGAGCATCACTTCGAGCTCTGGAAGCCTTTCTAGCAAAGCACTGCCCGCTTGTAAGCCCACTGTTTTTCCATCTAAATCGGCTACCGTATTAATATCTTCCGCGTCAGCTCTGGTTAAGAAGTAATGCTGCGCTGAAGCGATAGGTGGAGTGAAATCAAAGGCCTTCAAGCGAGCATCGGTAATGATCGCGCCAGTTAACGCCACATCATATTGACCCGCAGATACCGAAGCGAGTAGTCCTGTCCAAGGTAAGATCTCTTGTTCGATATCGAACTTCGAATATTCACGTAACTCATCAAGCAAATCTTTGTTAATCCCCGCAGGCTTACCGCGGTCGATATAGTTGAATGGAGAGTAGTTATCTTCTGTCGCCACTTTCATGAAGCCTTGCTTTTCGATGGCTGCAAGCTCCGATGCTTGTGCGACTCCAAAACAACCCAGTACAACGGTCGCTGCCGCTGTTGAAACCCATGCCTTCATCGTCATTCCCTGTTTCATACGCTTTCCTTATCGAGATTATTTGCCTGCCTTTACTTTATGAACGGAATGCATCGAAGACGTAGAGCCAATTTAATTTTCAGGTTGGGACAGAGCGCTTTTCTAGTTTGGGACAACGTAATTTTCGGGGTTGAGAGAGAGCAAAAGCTGTCCCTAGAACATCAATATGAACTCTGGCGCATTTCTTGCTCTTTTATACAAATTGGACTGAGGTTCACTGAGAATAAGGACTGTATCTCATGGCGATAAATCACAATTGTTTCATCGAGTTTGATTCCAAAAGAAGCCTGCAAGAACAAGTACGTAGCTATTTGGTGACGGCGATATTGAATGGTATTTTTCCGGCTGAACAAGCGCTTCCGTCTTGTCGTAAGCTGTCTAGCCAATTGGGTGTTTCACGCAATACTGTCTCCTTGGTGTACGACAGTTTGCTCGACGATGGCTACCTCATCAGTAAGCCTCGCAGTGGTTATTACCTTTCAGAAAAGTATCAAAATCCGAGTGATACTATCGACGCGAGTTTGGATCATTTTGAATCAGCCGACAGCGACAATGCACCGGATTGGAGCAAACGCGTTAAGCTGCAATTGGGCCAATACCCACGCATCGTCAAACCCTCGCATTGGAGTTGTTACCAATACCCATTTATTTTTGGCCAACCCTCTATCAATGACTTCCCATTAGCTCAATGGCGAGAAGCGACAAGAAAGGTCACCTCTGATCCACATGACCATCGCTGGCTGTGTGACAAGGTCGATAAAGACGTCGACATGCTGGTCGAACAGATACGCACAAGGGTGCTCCCACAGCGCGGTATTCATGCCCAAAGTGATGAGATCCTCATAACCTTAGGTTCGCAGAATGCGCTGTATTTGATTTCGACTTTGCTCATGAACCATCAGAGTCGAGTCGGAGTCGAGAACCCCGGCTACAAAGAAGCGAATCACATCTTCAATCTCTCTGGCGCGCAGTTACACCCGCATCAAGTGGATGAACAAGGATTGAGATTCAATGAGCACTCTTCACTGTGTGATCACTTCTATGTCACGCCTAGCCATCAAGCTCCAACCGGCGTCACCATGAGTGACGAGCGTCGAACTCAGTTACTGGAAATGGCCAAAACCAATGATGCGGTAATTATCGAAGATGACTATGACGCCGAGTGTAACGTGGAGTGGAACCCTAAACCCGCGCTAAAAGCCAGTGACAAAGAAGGACGTGTCATCTACGTCAGCAGCTTCTCTAAGCTATTAGCACCCGGCTTGAGATTAGGCTACATCGTGGCACCTGAAGAGCTAATCTACGACCTTAGAATACTGCGTAGGTTGATGTATCGACACGCACCAAGCCGCGTTCAAATGGAAGTGGCTCACTTTATTGAACAAGGCTACTACGACAGCTTTGTGAGGCGTTTTAGAGAAAACACACGCCAACGCTGGAAGCTGATCAACGATGCGGTCTTAAAGTACTTACCAGACTGCAAGCGACTGGCTCAGAGTGAGCAAGCCAACTCTCTGTGGCTGCAAACACCGAGTCACATCAATAGCCAGCGCTTAGCGTCACGAGCTGCTCAAAAGGGGATTTTGATTGAGACAGGGTATTCTCACTTCATGACCGATCCCGAAACCAAGTTGAGCTATGAAACTTCATCTGAATTTGATCCCAATTTTTATTTCAGATTAGGTTTTCACGCCATCGATAAAGACTTGATCGCCCCCGGCATTAAAGAGCTATCAGAGGTAATGAAGAGCTAGCATCGCGTTATATGGACGCTGTTATTCAAGCAATAACGTAAAAAAGAGCATCAATCGATGCTCTTTCTCGTCTATTCCTAACCAATTTGAAGCTAGGCACTCCGGAAAAAATAAGCACTTTGAAAAGGACGGGGAATCCTTTACCAAAGTGCCTGTGTTTCTGTGTTAGCTATCTTTTGAAGAATTAAGAAGCGAGCTCAAGCAAAACTTCATCAATGATCTTCACGCCTTTCTTAATTTCACTTGGTTGAATAACCAGAGGTGGAGCGACGTGAATACGGTTATTCACAATGAAGGTTAACAAACCTCTCTTGGTTAGTTCCGCTTTCAATTGACCCATTTTATCATTGCTCAATGGAGACTTGCTTTCACGATCTTCCACCAGCTCAACCGCCCAAAACATCCCTTTACCACGCACATCACCAATCATAGGGTGCAACTCTTGAAGGCTCAGTAGAAGCGGCCCTAAAACGCTGTTACCGACGTTATCAGCGTGTGTGACAATGCCCTCTTGCTCCATCACATCGAGCGTTGCAACGATAGAAGCCATCGCCAAAGGGTGACCAGAGTACGTTAAGCCGCCCATAAAGAAGTTTGACTTAAAGTACTCAACGATCGGTTCGCTGACCACCACGCCACCAACCGGCACATAACCCGAGTTCACCCCTTTCGCGAAAGTAATCAGATCCGGCACTACATTAAAGTGCTCAAACGCAAACCACTTACCCGTGCGGCCAAAGCCGACCATGACTTCATCGAATATCAACTGAATGCCATGTTTGGTTGCCAGCTCACGCACGCCGATAAGGTAATCTTTGGGCGGAATGAGAAAACCAGCCGTTCCCGGAATCGTCTCTAGGATAATCGCCGCAATCGCCGTTGGTCCTTCGCATTCAATCACTCGCTCTAAATGCTGCAGGGCACGCTCACTCTCTTCTGCCTCAGTCGCCGCGTTGAATTCGCTTCGATAGAGAAATGGATTGAAGAAGTGAACGTGCCCACGGCTATACTCGTTTGGAATTCGACGAAAATCCCCCGTCGCAGCAATAGCAGTACCTGTATTGCCATGGTAAGAACGGTAAGCAGATAGCACCTTGTCGCGCCCTGTGAATTGTCGCGCCATGCGAATCGCATTTTCGTTGGCATCTGCCCCTGCATTGGTAAAGAACACCTTCTTAAACGAGCTTGGCGCTTTCGACAAGATACGCTTAGCCGCCAAACCACGAGTGAGGTTGGCGGTCGCAGGGGCAACGGTCACTAATGAATCAGCCTGATCTTTAATCGCTTTGATCACTTGTGGATGCTGATGACCAATGTTGGTGTTAACCAGTTGGCTACTAAAATCAAGGTATTCTTTACCTTCGTAGTCCCACATTTTGCATCCTTGCCCACCCGCAATGGCGATAGGCTCCGCTGCTTCTTGAATCGACCAAGAATGAAATACGCTCTTGTCGAGGTCGATAATATCTTGGTTCACAAGCTGTTCTGTTGATACTTCCATTTCATCGTCTCCATTAACAACACTAGATTCACAGCCGCTCGTGCTTGGCTCGTCTTCGAGAATGAAAGACACAAAACACGACATTGAAAAGGCTGCGCTATCGGATGGAATTATCTTCATCCCAAACAGGGCGGAGGTCATAGTGTCAGTTTCAACAAAACATTGGGCCAGTACATCAGCCCAAGTCTCATCCCCGATCCAACAAACAGCCTGACCCAATCCAATCGTCGATCTGGCTCTATTCAAAACTCTTAGGTGTGAATAGATTGAAAGGCAGACGAGACAGGTCTCATCGAACGCTAATTAACGCAGCAGCAATATCAAAAGCAAAGAGGTGAGCAAGAGTGGAATTAGGATTAGCGATGACATTGATTCTGTTTGCAGGAGTAGTTCGAGGCTATTCAGGATTTGGGTTTGCGATTATCGTAGCGCTTTCCCTCAGCTTTATTGTTCCACCATTGCAAGCGGTAACCATCGCTATCTTGTTGGACTTTTTAAGTGCCTTTCCTCTGCTCAAGCGAAGTAAAACCACCATCAATATCCGGCTTATTGCGCCGCTGTGTATTGGCATGTTGGTTGCGGTGCCTTTCTCGCTGTATTTCATTAGCACGATATCGGAATCAGGCTTGAAGGCCTTTATCGCGATGATGTCTTTGGTCGCTGGCACGCTGATTATTTTGGACTTACGCCTCACTTGGTTGCACCAACGACACGCGTTTTGGGCGGGAGCCATTTCGGGGTTTAGCATGACCACCGCTTCTTCAGGAGGTCCGCCATTAGTGACGTATTTGATGAACCTGACCATTAAAACCAGTGAACAGAGAGCCACCGCGATTGTGTTTTTTCTGCTGAGTTCAGCGATTTCACTGATCGGCTTCATATGGATTGGCGCATTTAACCAAGAATCGTTCATCACAGGTTTATGGCTATTACCGGCAGCTTTGATTGGCAATGTACTGGGGCAAAAACTGTATCTATCAGTACCGAACTTGTCTGCAAAAACAACGACCGCGCCGATTTTGATCGGCATGGCACTACTTATGTTAATTTCAAATTAGAAGGATGTATTTATGGATAAGATAGCGTTCATTACAGGGGCAACCTCTGGTTTCGGCAAAGCGGCAGCAAAACGTTTCGCAGAAGATAACTGGTCGTTAGTGCTGTCTGGTCGTCGAATCGAAAGGCTACTCGACCTAAAGGAAGAATTAACGGTGCCTGTGCATGTAATTCAACTCGACGTTCGAGACGCAGACGCCGTAAAACAAGCCATTGATTCATTACCCGCTGAATTTTCATCGATTACCGCATTGGTCAATAATGCTGGGTTAGCTTTGGCACCAGAAGGCGCGCCTGATGTGGACTTGAAAGACTGGCACACTATGATCGATACCAATGTCACAGGCTTGGTTAATGTTACTCATGCGCTGTTGCCTACGTTAATTAAAAAAGGCGCAGGAAGCTCAATCATCAATGTTGGGTCAATCGCCGGACAGTGGCCTTACCCAGGAAGCCATGTGTATGGTGCCAGCAAAGCGTTCGTAAAGCAGTTCAGTTACAACCTACGTTGTGACTTACAAGGCACAGGGGTACGAGTGACTGACCTCTCCCCTGGTATTGCAGAAACGGAATTTACTCTTGTAAGAACTAAAGGTAACCAGACGGCTTCAGACAACCTTTACCAAGGCACTACACCGTTGTCAGCAGAGGATATTGCCGAGCAGATGTTTTATATCGCAACCTTGCCAGATCACATCAACATTAACCGAGTCGAAGTGATGCCGACACGTCAAGCATGGTCTGCGTTCGCAATCGATAGAGATTAAGTTCAAACCGACACATACAAAAAAGGTGGTCTTTTCAGGCCACCTTTATCATTTCTTTCACACGATACTTCAAATATAACCAACGGCATAAAAGACTATGTCTAATTCGCCTCATTACTCTTTTAATGAAAGTAAGATTAGAGATACTCAACTAAACAATTTGCTGCTCATGTTCTTTGTTTGATTCCGTCTCTTTCGACAAGAAACTCGCTACGATCTCTCTCAGTTTGCCTTGGTTAACCGGTTTAGGTAAAAACTCATCCATGCCTACATCGAAGCACAAATGCTTGTCTCGCTGCACGACGTTGGCCGTCAGCGCAATGATTGGAATATGCTTTGCAGCCCCTTCTTCGAGCGCTCGGATCTGCTTGGTCGCTTCGAAGCCATCGAGAACCGGCATCTGACAATCCATAAAAATCATCTCGTATTCGTTGGCTTTGAATTTCTCGACACCAATTTCACCGTTGTCGGCAATATCAACCTCAAAGCCAAGCTTCTTGAGCATCATCTTGGCGACTTGTTGGTTTACTCGCGAGTCTTCAACAACTAAAACTGTACCACTAAATTCTCCGGCAACTGCGACAGGTTTTGACTCTGCTTGAATTGGAGCTTGTTTATCGGCTGGTGTGGCGTTTACAGAGACAATGGGAGCATCTTTAACAACCGCTGCAGGTTTACTTAACGGCACAGGTTCATTATCTTTAAACGCAACCTCTCCTCTGTTCGGATAGGTAAAGACTGAAGTATCAGCCGCTCTCGCGAGTACCTCACTGATGGTCCATTTAAGCTGATTATCTTGGTAAGGACGCGCAATGTAGGCAACAAAACCGACTTGTTTAGCACGAGCTTCATCTTGCTTTCTAGGGTCAGCAGAGATCATCACTAACTTGGGACACTCGCTACCAAAGCGTTCAACTAAGCTTCTCGCCAGTTGAAAGCCATCAACGGACGGCATTACTTTGTCTATCAGAACGAGATCATAAGGTGATGACTTAGCCACAGACTCTGAAACCAACTCTAACGCTTGGTTTGCCGTTTCACAGCACTCAGACTTAACGCCAAAGGATTGAAGCTGTGTAGACGTTATACGCATGTTCAGCTGGCTATCATCCACAAGCAGAACCGAAACCTTATTGAAATCGATATTGCTTTCATCGGCTTCTAAACACGGGTCAAAGTCAGCCGTAAAATAGAAGGTACTGCCTTTACCTTCAACACTGGTGAGTTCAAGCTTGCTGCCCATCAATGTCACTATCTTCTCGCATATTGTTAGACCAAGCCCTGTGCCTCCATAAATACGTGTGGTACTGCCGTCGGCTTGTTGAAACTTATCGAACACCGATTTCTGTTTGTCTTCTGCAATACCGATACCGCTGTCGACAACCTCGAACCTCACTCTGAGTTTTTGCTCAGGCTCAACCGCCTCTTCCAAACGAAGCGAGAGCGTGACGTGGCCATGCTCGGTAAATTTAATCGCGTTACCTACTAAGTTATTTAGGACTTGTCTTAGTTGAGTACCGTCGCCAATCACTATGGTTGGGATCTTAGGGTCGATCGCTAATTGGAATCGAAGCCCTTTCTGTTCAGCTTTCACTCGAAAGGTTGATTCAACGTCGGCCGCAATGCCCATCATTTTCATCGGCTCTTGCTGAAGCTCTAGTCGCCCCGCTTCGATCTTCGAGTAATCGAGAATGTCGTTGATTAAGTCGAGCAACGTAAGCGAAGAGGTGTTGAGCATGTTGATGTACTCTTTTTGCTCTTTCGGCATATCCATTTCAGAGAGCAAAGACGACAACCCGATAATCCCATTCATTGGTGTACGGATTTCGTGACTCATATTGGCAAGAAATTCACTTTTATTGCGGTTGGCCACCTCAGCAACATCTTTAGCTTTTTCCAGCTCTTGATATTGTTGACGAATACGTTCTACCGATCGGTTATAGCTACTCTCTAGAGTCGATATCTCATCTTTGTAAGTAGAGTGAGTTGGCGTTATAAAGCGCGGTTTGTTGTCTTCGACCTGTTGTTGGTTGATTTGGGAAGACATAGTCATCAAACGTTTTACGACAAGACGATAGACGATGGTTAAACATACGAGAGACAACAAGAAGATTTTAACGGCTTCGAAGGCGAGCAACAATAACACTCGTTCTTCAAAGTCATCTAGGATCATGCTCAAGTCTGATTGCACCGTGAGCGTCGCCAACGGGAAGTCTGTGCCGCCCATCTGGTGCACCATTTCCCAAGACTGAGAATAAGATTGGCCTTCGGTCTTTTGACCTAACTCTAGAATTTTTTCATCGGGACTTTCGATAAGAAGGTAACTGACCGAAGGGAGGCGAGAGATGCCTTCGGCTTGCACAAACAATTGCTCTCGATCTTCAACCCACAAACTTGCCGTTAAACCAGAAAGGTAGCCAGCCTTGACCTGCTCGATCTGAGAGCTGATAAAAGAAACTCGACTTTGGTACTCTACATACAACCCGAGACCTGTCACTATAACTGTGAATAAGGTACTGATCGCTATTATCATCCCGATCAACTGTCGGGAGAGTCCAACGTAGCGTTTTCCTTTTGTCACCATACACAAATTACCATTATTGTTATCCTAGCAAACTACAATTACTCAACTAGTATAATAGTAGTCATTCATCAAATAACTAGGGAAGGTTATGAAAAAACATCTTATCGTTGCATCCATAGTCAGTTTGTTTTCAAGCAGTTATGCTTCTGCAAACGAACCTCTTCACTACTACATTATTGCGAGCCAAGCGCAACCTTTTCAAATCGAAACTGACGGGTCATCTCACAGAGGAATTGTTTCAGATATTGTGGAAGCCGTGTTTGATGACAGCCAATATGAGATCAACTACCACACCTACCCTTTTAATCGAATGATCGACAAGCTCGATGCGAGAGAGAATCCAAACTGGGTTACCTATGGCAGCCCTAGTTGGGGGAATATTCAATCTGCGAACCTATCTGAAGACCCGATTTACAATGTAAAACACGTATTACTCAGCAGCGGTAAAAAGCCATTTGAGTTCAATACAATCGATGATCTCGATGGGAAAGCCGTGGTATTGCTGAAAGGATTTGAGTATCCGAACTTGGAATCTTATATCCAACAGGGCAAGCTCAACGAGATTCGAGTAAAAGATTACACTGCTGCGTTTCGTGTCCTGAACCGAGCACCTGGCGACACCGTGTTTGTGGAAATGGAATCACGAATCAAATACAACCTAAACGAGCAAAAACTGAGTATTGATGATTACCAGATGCATGAGTTTGGTTCTGTCATCAATAACTACCCTATCCATTTGGCGTTTGACCCTGAGATGGATCCTAAGCTGCAAAGCTTCATCAACCAACGCCTAGACCAAATGAAAGACGATGGACAGCTTGACGACATCGTACAGAGTTACTTATAGCACCAGCGTAACGTAGAACTTATCAACGCATAGCTTAGTCACGTACGTTAACTCTCGTTGATGCCTGACTCTCTAAAACCGAAAAGGCCGCCCTGCTTCATACTAGATAGCAGGGCGGCCTTTTAAATGCGTCTAAGGAGTAATGATAAGCATGCCGCTATCTGAATCGACGAATCAGTGCGAAGCAATTAAATGCAGTTGCTGAGTGCGAAGCTGGTGACGCACTGCCATCAGAATCTTACCCAAATGGTTCTCGCCGGTTCCATCGCCGCCATCGCCCCAGAAGTGGTCTTTGTGCGAATGTTCTTTGATCACCGAATCTCCGGTATTGGTAAGAAACAGCGCAAACTGTGGATTCTGTCTGAACTTCTCGGTGACGATGAACTGCATCACTTCAACACGAATGTCATACCAATCTTCGCGAACTTGGTCTTCGTAGTCACGACTTAAAGAGAACGCTTCAGCAGGTGTACTGGCTTCCAAAATGGTATTACGTAGCGCTTCGGAGGCAAACTTCATCGCTTGATAATAATGTTCGCTGGTTGCCCAAACTTGATCACCTACCTTGATAGGACAAGCGGCAAAATTTGACAGGTATCCGTTCAGATCTTCGGGTTCGTAAAACAGCACTTCTTTAGCTTGAGCCACAGAATTAGACATAGCCTTCTCCTTACCAACGACATCGCATATTTTTGCTTTAACTTTAAAATTAGTGGCGTTGAATATGACTGTCAAACAACTTAGTTCAAGAGTATGCCATGTGCGTGTTTTTCATCTGAAAAGCGTAATATCACAAGGGATAGGCTAAACGGAACAGTGAGCCAAAGAATCAATGAGTTGATTAAATTTGGATAGGAAACATGAAAAAACACTTATAAATCAAAGGGTGGCGTTGTGCCACCCTTCTAAATGCAATGAGGATTATTAGTGAATAAGACCTAGCTCCCTCGCTTCTTCCAGACTCAAACCGCTTTCTCTAATTTCTCTTAGAGTCTCGATACGACGACGAGCTTCAGCAGACTTCATTTTCTTTTCTGGTTTGAAAGATACTTCTTCTTCAGCATCCCACTTGTTTGCAATATTTGTCATTTCATCATGGTTGATAGAATTAATGGACATGTTTTCCTCCGAAAAGCACCATGTAATGGACAGGTAATCTGTAGCAAATGCTTTTTCGCTTGTTAAGAAATTCTGTACTGAAGTGTGATGATTCCGACGCTTCACAAAGCTAATTAATAAATGCCTCATTTAAACTTTGCCAAAGCCATTTTCTGCAATTATATTTAAAAGATTCCCCATAAGAAATGTGGTTTGATCCAACTCTCATTTTCCCCTCTTTCAATGCAATCAAATCCGTTAGCTTTCACATAGGCTAAGGCGAGATTTTCGGCTTAGCCGGAGAATAAGGCTGCGGGAAAAGCACCTGCGCACGATTGATGACCAAGGTTTACCCTGCGACAGAGGGAGAGATACTGTTCAAAGGCAGAGACATCTCTACTCTGAAAAGCCGTAAAGATATCTTGGATTATCGCAGCCGTGTGCAAATGGTTTTTCAAGACCCCTTTGGTTCACTCAATCCCACTCACACTATTGATCACCATTTGACGCGCCCACTTAAGATCCATAAACAGGTAGCCACTAAACAGGCTCTCACAGAGCGCCTCAAAGAGTTATTAACGCTGGTGGAGTTACCCATCGAAACGCTAGCCAAATACCCGCACGAGCTCAGTGGGGGCCAAAGACAGAGGGTTAACCTAGCCAGAGCACTGGCCGTTGGCGCTGAGGTAATTCTTGCTGACGAACCCACCTCGATGTTGGACGTTTCGATTCGACTTGGCGTGTTGAACTTGATGCAAAAAATGAACAAAGAGTTAGGCATAGGCTTTTTGTACATAACCCACGACCTTGCCACGGCACATTACATCGCTGAAGAGACGGCGGTGATGTACAAAGGACAGATCGTCGAATGGGGATCAACCCAGTCGATCTTGACCAATCCACGACACCCGTACACTAAGTTGTTGATCTCTGCGGTACCAGATCCCGATCTGCCATTTGGCGAACTCGTCAAAAATGAGCCAAACTATTCAATAGACGCTGATCGTATTCGAGAGCAGAGCAGTGAAATACAGCATGAAATCAAACAAGTTTCTGATAATCACTTTGTAAAACAGTGGGATAACGTTGCATGAATGAACTAGACACTTGGTTAGAGCGGATCGGAGATTGGTACAAAGACCGAAAGCATGATCAAGTGGACCGGTTAGAACCTTTGATCTTAACGCCTCCAGATGCGCTCTGGGGGCCATTGATCACGGATGAGCAGAGCAAAGGCATCGCATGTTGGCTAGACGGATGCCTGAGAATCTTTACTTTCTATCGCCACCTCGCGGATTCATCGAATCCGGACTTGGCTTCGCAGGAGGCCAACAGCTCAAGCCATCAAGATAAAGCCTACCAATACCTAATGTTTGCCTACAGTAAGCTGCAAGCGGTGTCATGTGACCCAAAATCAGAAGCAGGATTGCAAGAGTGGTGTACACAGCGGCTACAACACTTGTGTGTATTGGCTTTGGAGTTTACGAACCAACAGCAAGAACCACGTTGGAAAGCAGAGTCTGAAAAATTGATCGAGTCGCATGTACGCTTTATGGCAACCCATCCCCGAAACGATGATCAAGGAATTATTCAACGCCATCTCCACTGATCAAGCCCTTCTCGATCAAGCATCAAATCAGAATCTCACCAGAGCTAGATCCGTAGAAAGCATGATCGAGCCTTGATCATGCTTCGGCGTTTAACTCTGTAAGCTATTGAATTTTAGGCAAAAAAAAGCGAGTCCCTTGGGAACTCGCAAAAATCTATTCAGTATGATGTAACAAAATATGAGCCAATCTATTAATCACAAGAAAGGACAAAGGTTGTCTATTCGGGATAAATAATAATCAACTAGATGCGCTACTTTGTCATCACTTTGTCAGCGTTAGGTGCGATTTTAATCAGCACCTAATGTGTTCAAAACTATCCATTCAGCGACGGTAAAACAGGCTTATCGCGATAGGATAATGACTAGTGGCCAATCGCCATTTCATCGAGCGCAAGGAACACGTTTTCGTCTAAATGACCTTCATGAACTTGTTTACACACTTTACGACGCACCGCTAAACCAGAGATCAAACGTTCAATGGACAGATGTCGATTGCTGGTGCTATCTCGGTCGTTATATAGCTCAATCAAGCGACTCAGTGTTTCGTATGGGATAACGTCCTCCCCTACTCTCAACCAATCAAGCTTCTCAATGAGCTCTGAGCACTCTTCTTTGATTGAGGCATGTGAGTGCCCTGTCATAGCAGATAAAGCCGTTATGCTGCGTTCTAGAGCCTCTGCAGAGGTATATTTAGAGAGAGTAATCATGATCTCGTCAGCGTTGATCTCAACAGAGTGTTTACGCTGCTTAACTCGACGTCCCAATTTGCCTCTTGGCGACGGTGCTTTACGCTGAATGGGTTCAAACTCACCGTCGATAATCTCAGACAGCTCTTCCAGTTTCTGCTTAGACACCATTTCGTTACGAAGTGGGTTCGGCAGCGTTGGTGCCATATTACGCTTACCTGCGTTAGTGGTACGCGCTCTTGAGTAACGTAATACTTCTTCCACATTACATTTGATATCTACCTGATAATCGGTCGTTTTCCCTTTTTCGATCAACGCGGTGATCGTCAAGTGATAACCCCATAGATTAACCAGGAAGGTATCTTCTTGATCCCCGACTTCACCCAATTTTCTGAGCTCGCGGATCAGATCCATCGAGAAACGACGCCAATCGATGTTACGCGCCAATTTCTGGTTGAGCTCACTGAGCAACATGCTATCTGAATGGCGACGTGCCATGCGGCTTCTAAAGTACGAATACACTTGGAAAACCAAGGTATGTTGCTTCAGGATTTCTGGCGGAAATAGGAAGAAATAGTCACGCGTCAGCAGCTCTTCGTAGAACGAAGGCTCCCAAACCAGGATGTATAGGTTCGGTTTAATGCGAATTTCGCCGTCAGAGCCTTCTGTAGGCGCTTCTTCCGATGCGGTAATGGTTCTAGCTAAGAATCGGAAACGATCACTCTTAAAGCCTTCTGGCATGTTCTCACTAAGCCAACGACCTGTAAGCTCGTGCAGTTGGAAATCCGTGAATTCGATACGATCAATACTGTCGCGGATAGAATCACGTGCAGGGCCGCTGTCTTTCTTGCCACGTAAAGACAAAATATCAGTGATGTAGAGTGGTGTTTTGTTTGGCGTGTGTTTCGCGTCTAGATGGTAATCATCTTGGTGATGATCATGATATTGAACGGTGAGAGTGAATAACGCGAATAGCGTCATCAGATCGTCAACGGTCATGATATTTTTAGAAGATCGTGTCTCGATCACAGCGCGAGTGCCAGAGATCGAAACCATGGATTTCTGGTAGCTCTTACGAGTTCTAGGTGGCGCTAACGCTTGATCAATAATCCCCGCCCAATTGGTTGGCGAAACAATGAATTGATCCGCTTCATCTTTCATCGTTGGTGGGGTATTCAACCCATGTTCATTCAGTAAGCGCTTGTTTACTTTGGTTTGAGCTAGGGCTTTAGAGCGCTTTTGCTTTTCATTTTGCTTCACGCTTTCTGTCACTAAGCTGGTGGCACCCAGCACCGATATCAATTGGTTTGGGTTCACAAAGCGATGCAACATGGTTTTACCAGCAAGGCCTTCTTCAAAGCGAACGGGGATTTGTTTGAACAATCCGATATTAACTGCAGCTCTCAGCCTTTGCTGTAAGGCTGCGCGAGTGACTTGACCATCGGTTGATTCAATAATCTCAGTGGTGGAAACGTACCCGTCTTTACTGCTAAACCCACGAAGTGAAATTAGGTTAAGAAGCTCAACTATGCTTTTGGTGACACCTTTGAAGTGTTGATATTGTTCTATCCATTCAACGGCTGTTTCAGATACCTCAAATAAATGACCATCTTTGTGGCTTCGTGCCTTAATTAACAATTTCTCTTCTGGTTTCATTTTTGATCCGTATCACACTAACCGTAATTTCACTATAGTTCCTGAATGATAAAGAAAGAATGATCATAAATAAAGAGAATTTATTGGCTTTTAAATAACTGATCTTTTTGATTAATATGATCTTAAATGATTAAGTGATCTAATGATCTGGACGTAACCTTGCTTATAAGTGGCTGAATTTAAAGCATTAAAATAAATCGCCTTGGAAAGCATGATCATAAAGGTTCCGAAACTATGATCATTAAACTTAAGAAAGCATGATCACAGAACATCAGAACGATGATCATTAAGTCATTGTAAGTATGATCATTATTGGTTCGAAAGCATGATCATTATACTTATACAGCTTATCCACAGATCGGAATTCAACATCGGTTTCTAAGTCGCTTTTGACTTGTCTAAGTGGACACTTGTGGTGGCCAATCTATCGGAACAATGATCAAGAGAGCATACTTTTTTATCGTTCCTACCCTATTGAGTGCAAAATTTAGTCTGTATCCGCTGGAAATGGATTGCTTTGATGTATTTAGAGCGGGTGGGTCTTAACTAGGAAGCATGATCATGAAATTGTCATGTTTGTGTATTCTTGGTCTGTGTCGATTGAATTTTCAATCATTGAGCCCTTATAGGCGTTGAATCCCCATTCCAAAAGCATTTGTCCGTAACTTAGTTCATAAATTACATGCTTCCGGAACTATGTTTACTTGATCATTTTTCCGGAGGTTGATCATTTTCAATGTGCAGTTGCTCGGATCAATATTGCTCAGTTTACGCCTTGATCATGCTTCATAATTTGGCGTTATCAATTATCTTACACTGGATGTGCTCCATGATCATTCTTCCGGTTAGGTTCCAATCCTCTGTTGTTTTTTGACACCCCATCTTCTCTTCTGTTTTGAATTTTTTGGTCATTGAGTGTTTTTTAATTTTTATTGGATTGAAAATCTATAAATTCGAATGCAAATCACACCAACCGTAATCTACGGTTGTATTTCAATCGTTCCGAAGGTTTTTCGTTGAAATTCCATTTACATTGTAAATAAGTGATGCTGTAACATTTAAAATGTAGACTAGAAATAGCATGGTTATACATGATAGAAACAGTCATTTTTGTGTTTGTCTAAGGCGATGTTTCATCAAATTGTAAAAACGCGGTCTATTTTATGTGATTTTACTCATAAATGTATGTTCATGTTTTTGTTGTGTTTGTTGTTAATCGCTGTACAATTTGTACTTAGTTAATCATTACGGAAACTGGCAATGAAAAGAGAACAAACGATTGATAAGCTCTATCAGCTAGCCGAACAAACTCAACAAGTTCAGGCTGACCGAATTGAGATTATTTTGGAAGAGCGAAGTGATGAACATTTCCCTCCAATGTCTAAAGCTATGATGGAGACTCGTTCTGGTTTAACGCGTCGTAAGCTCGATGAAGCGATCACTAAACTTGAAGCTGATGGCCATCAGTTCACAAAGAACAACGCTAATCATTACTCGATTTCATTGACAGAAGCTCACATGTTGATGGACGCGGCAGAAGTGCCGAAGTTCCATGAACGTAAGCAGCACGCTGACAATAAGCCATGGATTATCAACGTACAAAACCAGAAGGGTGGTACGGGTAAATCAATGACAGCAGTTCACTTAGCCGCTTGTTTGTCTCTGAATTTGGATAAGCGCTACCGTATCTGTCTGATTGACTTGGACCCACAGGGCTCTTTGCGTCTGTTCCTAAATCCACAAATTAGTGGGGCAGAGCACGACAGCATCTATTCTGCCGTCGATATCATGTTGGACAATGTGCCTGAAGGCCAAGATGTCGATCTAGAGTTTCTTCGTAAGAACGTACTATTGCCAACTCAGTATCCAAACCTGAAGACAATTTCTGCTTTCCCAGAAGATGCGATGTTTAACGCTGAAGCGTGGCAAAGCCTTTCACAAGATCAGTCACTTGATATTGTTCGTCTGTTAAAAGAGAAGCTTATCGACAAAATCGCCGATGATTTCGATGTGATTATGATTGATACCGGCCCGCACGTTGACCCTCTAGTATGGAATGCAATGTACGCGTCGAACGCACTTCTGATTCCATGTGCAGCTAAGCGTTTGGATTGGGCTTCAACGGTTAACTTCTTCCAGCACTTACCAACGGTTTACGAAATGTTCCCGGATGATTGGAAAGGTCTCGAGTTTGTTCGTCTAATGCCAACCATGTTTGAAGACGACAACAAGAAACAGGTGTCAGTTCTGACCGAAATGAACTACCTGTTGAATGATCAAGTAATGATGGCAACCATTCCAAGAAGCCGTGCTTTTGAAACCTGTGCTGACACTTACAGCACGGTTTTCGATCTAACGGTAAGCGACTTTGAGGGCGGTAAGAAAACTCTAGCTGTTGCTCAAGACGCAGTACAAAAAAGTGCTCTAGAATTAGAGCGTGTATTACATAGCAACTGGCCTTCACTTAATCAGGGATAACAACAATGGCAATTAAAACATCTGACTTAAATGCAAAGCTATTTGGTAAAGCAAACAAACGTCGCGTAGCAACACCACAAGAAGCGCAAACAGCGGCAAAAGAACAGGCTCAAGTGATTGAGCTTTCTGTTGCTGGCGAAGATTTGGTTTCATTTGAATTGGTTCGAATTCCTGCGGCTGAAGTGGCAACTCGAACGGTTGTCTTTGAAGAGAATGCTCGTGAGCAATCTTTCTTAAACGAGCATGCGCTTTCTGATGTTCTTACAACATTGAAAGAACGTGGTCAGCAATACCCAGCAGTTGGTCGTAAGAACAAAGACGGTAAGATTGAAGTTCTTGATGGTAGCCGTCGTCGTATGTCATGTATTTTGGCTGACAAAGAGTTCCTAATCTATGTTGCTGAAAACATTAACGGCGAACACGCTAAATTCCTATCAGACGTAGCTAACGCTCATAAACCGCTTTCTCTTTACGAGAAGGGCAAAGAGATGCAAGCGAAGCTGGACAAAGGCGAAGCTGAAGACCAGAAAGCACTGGCAAAAATGTTCCAGTGCAGTGAAGCTTTGGTGAGTGGTGCATTGAAAGCAGCCGCTTTGCCACTTGAATTGCTACAAGCTTACCCAAATGTGAGCGACCTTGGTCGTCCAACTATTGTTAAACTGCACAAGCAGTTTGGTGGATTGACGAGTGAACAGCAGCAAACACTGCTGACTAAGTGTGATGCTTCTGAAGGTTTTGTATGGCAGCGTAGCGAAGCTCAAGGCGTAACTCGTCTAACCAAAGACGTGACCGAAACATTGGAAGGTTGGATTCTTGAATTGGCGCCAGCGCCAGCGAAGAAAGCTTCTCCAAAAGTTGAGCTTATTAAGGGCCGCGTATCATACAGCCGCAAGGGTTCAAACTTGGCGTTGAACCTTAAGAAAGTTGATGACGCAACAATGGAAGAAATCCTCGCCTTCGTACAATCGAAGCTCGACTAAGTCGACGACTTTTCATTACTCCTCTAAAGCCGCTTTATGCGGCTTTTTATTTGGCTGTGATAAACTGTGTTTAGATGAACCTGGACGCTAACTATGACAAACCCAACCAACACTTTTCTACATACACTTTCTAATATTGCTCAGCATAACGATCACCGTTACGGCGTGGTCTTTGATGGCGATTTTGATTGGCAAAACTCTGCTGTTTTTACCTTCCTTCAAGATTCAAACACTCCGAGCATCTTCCAGGTTGGCGGTACGCCATTTGAAGGTGTGATTCATGCTCCAGTAAAAAAAGGCCAACAACTGCTTGGTCGTGAGTGCCAAGTTCTTGTTTGTGATTTTAGAGAGCAGTTCGATGCGAATGGTTTTAGTGCCGCGTTGGGTTCGTTAGTTGGTGGTGGGTTGTTGTTGGTGTTGCCGCCAAAAGTTAATGCCTCTGAAGATAGTGAAAGCTTTGGCCAACGTTGGTTAAAACGTCATTTCGATAAACTGATTTCTGTTTCACAACATAATGAAGCCGGCGATGTAGTTCAAGCAACTCACGCTCTTCCTCAGATGCAAAGCGCCCAAAACGGATTGGATAAATTTGAACAGCAAAACACGGCTGTTGAATTAGTCAAAAAAGTGGTGTCTGGACATCGTAAACGTCCTTTGATTCTCACTGCGGATAGAGGGCGTGGTAAAAGCTCGACATTGGGTATTGCCGCAGCGCAGCTGTTAGTTGAGCGTCACGGTTTTAATATTATTGTTACTGCGCCTTCAGTGAAAGCGGTAGAGCCGGTATTTTCTCATGCTGGCCAAGGGTTAGAATCTTGCGAAGTGGTCAACGCTACTCACATTCGCCATCAAGGGGGAAGTTTGAGATTCGTCGCGCCAGATGAATTACTTAAATCCAAGCCCGATTGTGACCTTCTATTTGTTGACGAAGCGGCTACAATTCCAATTCCGATGCTTAAATCCATGGTCGACATCTATCACCGTATGGTTTTTTCGACCACGGTACACGGTTACGAAGGCAGTGGACGAGGGTTCGGTATTAAGTTTGAGTCTTGGCTTTCTGAGCATCGTCCGGGGTGGAAAGGCTTTAAGCTCGAACAACCGATTCGTTGGAATAGCAACGATCCGCTAGAAGCTTGGTTGTTTGATTGCTTCCTACTTGGTAATGACGCATCAGTCACTGAATCGGCGGTTGATGAAATCGAAGGCTTTTCTGCTGACGCAATCAACCAATTAAACTTGGGCGAGTTATCAAAATCAGAATGCTTGGCTAATCCTGAGCAGCTACAACAATGTTTTTCTCTTCTCGTGGATGCGCACTATCAGACCTCGCCAAATGACTTAATGCAATTTCTCAACAATCCAGCAATCCGTTTATACGCCGCTTGGCAGCAAGATAAATGTTTAGGTTGTATGTTAGTGACGGAAGAGGGTGGTTTGGACAGCGAGTTGATTACTCAAATTCAACTTGGAAAACGCAGGCCTCAAGGTCACCTTGCTCCAGTATTACTGGCAAACCAACTTGGCTGTACTCATGCGGCGAGCAGTCGTTGCCTTCGAGTGATGCGCATTGCTGTTTCAGCGCGTCATCAAGGTTTGGGTATTGGCCGTTGGATGTTGGCTCAGTTATCACAGCAAACCAGCCAAGCAGATTATCTGGCGACAAGTTTTGGCGCGACCAGCGAATTGATTTCTTTTTGGCGTGGTAGTGAATTTGAAGCTGTGCACATCGGCCACCAGCGAGATCAGGCCAGTGGCTGTCACTCGGTTCTGATGGTTAAGGCGCTTAACTCAAACTCTCAAGGCTGGATAAGCCAAGTTCAAAATCACTTCGAGCGTAGCTACTGTTTTCTTGTTTCAGGTTCTTTGGTTTCACTTGAAACCGATATGGTACGAGCGCTGCTGCCAAAGAGTGTTCACACTGTTAGCGAGTTTGAAACTCAGTTAGTTAGAAATCACGTGAACGGTGGCAACAGTTATGATGCGATCAGCTTCAGCGTACTGAACTTGATTCTACTCAGCAACGATCGAAACATAGGTATTTCTGACTTACTCATCGCAAAGGTTGTTCAGCAGAAAGAGTGGGGGACTTGTGTCGAACAGTTTAATCTTGTTGGTCGTAAACAAGCAGAGATTCAGTTTCGTAAAGATGTCGATGTTTTGCTAGCAAATTTACAGTGTAAATAGGCTAGCCATCATTTAAATAGACTGACCGCTACAAATTAGATTTACAGTGTAAATTAGAATCTTGGATTTACACTGTAAACTGAAGCTCCATATTCAAATCCGTTTTTACCCTGATTATCTGTTACATCACTTCTGTTTCATCTCTCCACTACAGCCTTTAATCTTCTAAAGCTATTCGCCTTTACTATCTAGCCCTACATCGAATCAACATTCAATCGCACGAAATATTCTGAAAAAATTTTCCTATGTATTTGTAAAGGCGAAGCAGATCATAAAATGTGTAAGTCTTATTTATGAGTCATGTTTGCAGAGTCGAAAGTAAGTGATGTGACGCTGATTATTCTAATAATGTGATACTCAGCGCAGAATGAATTATATAGACTGAATAACAACTGAGTCATTAGGGATACTCAATTCGAATGTGGGATAACATCGTTACATTGTCGGAAGACAAGCAACAAGTAATGGCATGTCTGCCAACCGGGACTGTGGTTGACGCAAGCTTTGATAACAAGACGCTGCCACCAACCTTGGAAGCTTTGAATGCATCAAACTATTTTCTTTTCGAAGAAGAGGTGTTGCGTTTCGTTACTCTTGCTAAAGAAGGTAAGGGTGAAGCTTATGAAGGAATCTTGATTGCCGAAGTTCGAAATGCCACTGTTGCGGTCGAACTGTCTGATGATGAGATGTTGGCGAGCCTCGTGGTCACTGGTCCCTACAATGGACACCCACTGCGTGGCAGCGACATCATTCATTGTTTATCTCAAGCTCAAATAACAAAAGGAATAAATAAGTTAGCGCTCAGAAAAGTTCTGATGATGAGTAGCAAACTTAAGCCCGGCGAAAAGTTTACTCAGCCAGCCGCTAAAGGGACACAACCAGTAAAAGGTAAAGACGCTAAGTTTGCCGCTTTGGTTGAAGATATTACTCGTCAAGTATTGAAGCCTCGCAGTAAAGACGAAGGCAAGATTGATATGCGAGACTTGGGACAAACCATTACCGTTGGTCAAAATGATCACTTAATGAAACGAACCCCCGCTACCAAAGGCATCGCTGGCTTTACCGTTCAAGGCCGAATTATCCCACCGCTTCCTGGACAAGACAGTTTAATCAAGCCTGGAAAGGGCACTTACATCTCCCCTGAAGATCCCAATTTACTACTCGCCTCACACCCTGGATTGCCCATCATTAAAGACCGAACCATCGAAGTGGATGACGCCTTATGTGTCAGCAACGTCGATGTCTCAACTGGGCACGTTAAATTTAAAGGTAATGTCTTTGTCTCTGGCAACATCGAGCCGGGGATGATCGTCAAGGCGACCGGAAGTGTTACGGTTGGTGGCTTTATCGAATCGGCCGAAGTGCAAGCTCAGGGGGATATCAAAGTCGCGAAAGGCATTATCGGCCACACGACCAAAGAGGGTGAGCCAAAAAGTTGTAAGGTATTCAGTAAAGGCTCTATCACAGCAAGCTACGCACAGAATGCCGAGCTACAAACGGCCAATGACCTTCGACTTGGTGTGCACAGTATGAGTAACGACATTCGCTGTGGTAACAACCTTATCGTGATGGACAGCTTGAAAAAACACGGCACGCTAAGCGGTGGTGAAGCCAAAGTTGGCGGAAAAGTAGAATGTGTCTTCTTAGGTGTTGAGGGAGACACCGCAACTAAGGTACATGGTTTTGCGCGCTACGATGGTTACCGCCAAAAGATAGCTGAGCTGAAGGAAACTTATAAATACACTCAAGAGCAAACCATGGGTGTGATTCGCCAAGAGTTAGAATTTAAGAAGCGCCCGAAAGCAGAGAGAAGCGAAGAGCAAGCCCTAGAAATAGAGCAGCAACGTGAGAAGAATAACCTCGCAATTGAAAACACAAAGTCGCAGTTAGATACACTCGAAGCAGAGTTTGAAACCAACCTTGCTGAATGCACGGTAGAGGTACACGAAAAAGTGTATACCCGAGTGACGATTCAATTTGGTGATGAGACAGTCACAACCAAGCGGACCCACGGCGGAAGTGTTTTCTCATTCAACCAATACGAGATCCAATGTTCGTTTAAGATGGAGCAAGAGGATATTGCTTTGTAGGCTTTGTGTTGAACATAAGTGATGTATGGTTAAGGTTACGATACTGACAAATCGAAAAAGGGGAGCTGATGCTCCCCTTTGGGTTTCTACTGATAATGATTTATTTAGGTGATTTGAGCGCTCTAACTAACGGCTCTCACTCGGCCTTGTTTAAGGTCTGAAAGAACCTGTGCTTTTGGACCATCTGCAATGATGCAGCCTTTCTCCATTACGATCACTCGATCGACAATGTCCAACATCGACGTTTTGTGTGTAATCAGAATCAACGTCTCGCTTGGTAGCAATTGGTTAAGTTGGTGTTTGATGTGCATCTCTGAACGGTTATCCATAGCACTGGTCGGCTCATCCATCAACAACACTGGCGGACGGCCAAGGAAGGCTCTAGCAATGGCAATTGACTGACGTTGTCCACCAGACAGCAAGGCACCACCTTCACCCACTTGGCGTTCCAAACCTGCAGGATCTTGTTGAGTAAACGCGGTTACCCCTGCACGGTTTGCTGCATCCATCACGTCACGGTCATCCACCAAAGGACGACCTAAAGTAATGTTGTCTCTTACTGAACCGTAGAACAGGTTACTGTCTTGCGGAACACAACCTATATTGCGTCGTACGTCGACATGATGCAGTTGCTCCATATCCGTGTCATCAATACGTACATGGCCTTCTGTGGGCTTGTACAGGCCCATAATCAGACGTTCTAGTGTGGTTTTACCTGAACCAATACGACCAATGATTGCTACTTTCTCACCAGGACTAATATTGAGGGTTAAGTCTCTAATTGAAGCCACTGGTGAATCTGGGTAGTGGAACGTCACTTTATCTAGCGCGATATGGCCCTGAATAATCGGACGGTGAATGTAGCGTTTACCTTCTTCTTGTTCATCAGGCATCGACATCACTTGCTCAATCAGAGTCATTGATGACTTTGCTTGATTGTAACGAGTCGAAAGCAAAGATAACTGAACAAGAGGACCAATCGCTCGGCCACTCAGCATGGTCGCAGCGATCAAGCCACCCATCGTAAGCTCACCTTCCGCAATCAGGTACACACCAAAGATGATCATACCTACGTTAGTACTCTGCTGAACAAAACCGGCGGTGTTTTGGATGCTGTCTGTGATGCGTCGGCTTTTGATATTCCAATTCGCCATGTGAGCCACGGCTTCTTCCCAACGGAATTGGAATTGGCTTTGCGCGCTGAATAGCTTAACGGTTTCTAGACCCGCCAAACTTTCAATCAAGTTTGCATACTTCTGCGAGGCAAGACGAGATCCTTCTTCAATGGTGCGGCGCAGTGGGCCTTGGATTAGCAATGCATAGACGATCAAAATGACCACGCCAGCAACGGGAACAAACACAAGGTTTCCAGCCATTAACCAAATTAGCGCTAAGAACATCAGTGCGAAGGGGAGGTCGATTAACGAGCCAATGGTTGCAGAGGTAAAGAATTCACGAATGGATTCGAACTCTTGCAAGTTTTTAGCGAAAGCACCGACAGAAGCAGGCTTCGCTTCCATACGAATCCCCAGTACTTTACTGAACAGTTTGGAGGAAATGAGAATATCGGATTTCTTACCGGCAACGTCAATGAAGTAGCTGCGCATCAATTTGAGCAGCAAATCGAATAGGAACACGACAAAGATACCACTTGCCAGCACCCACAAAGTTTCAAAGGCGAGGTTGGGAACTACCTTGTCGTACACCAAGCGTGTAAACATCGGCGCGGCTATCGCGAAGATGTTGATCAGAATGGAGGCAATCAACACATCTCGGTAGATGTTTTTCGATTCCCAAATCGTACTCCAAAACCAATGCCCTTTGCGTGTTTTTAGAACCTCTGGTGAACGTTCATCATAACGGAACTGTTTCTTGACCAAGAAGTAGCGACCGATGAATTGTTCTTTCAGCTCTTCGACGGGAATGATGATTGGCACCATTCCGCTTTCCGCTGTAATGATTTCCGCTTCTTGCTTCTCTAAATCGATACTGTTGAGAACGCACGCCTCACCTTGTTTAAGTAGTAAGACCGCAGGCAGTATCAGGTGAGGAATCTTTTCTAAGTCGGAACGGTTTTCTTTTGCCACTAATCCTGCTCGTTCAGCAGAGCGTGGGAATAGGAAAGGGGTTAGCTTTCCATCGGATAGTGGTAGCCCATTGATCAACGCTTCGGGCGAGTTAGCTAACCCGTAATACCGGCTAACGTAGATCAGTGAGTTCAATAGTGGATCTTGCATGTGATATAACCCTTACAACTATTTATCAACAATGAAGCCTTGGAACACTTCTACGTAGTTATCAGACAGAATATCTAGCTGAGTCTGAGTTTCTATTCGAGACGCGATGGTGGTGACGCCTAGGTTGTGAGCGGTTCTAGAGATCGACGTTAAGGTAAACTTCTGTTTTTCGTCATCAAGGTTATGTGTGAACAGGTAATCTAGCTTCACATAGCTTGGACGGTATTCGTTGATGTAATCCAGTGATTGGAAGTTACGTCCGTAGTTATCGACACCAAACACCGCTTCAGCGTTGCGAATGGTGTTACACAAAAGTGCCGTGTAGTGCGGAACGTTGATGAAGCAGTTTTCTGGAATCTCAAAGTGCAACAGGTGAGCGATTGAAGCATTCTGTTCAAGCGTCTTACCGATCCAACGGATGAAGCTTGGTTGAGATATACTGCTTGGCGAGAGATTAATAGCGACTGGGCTGGTTACTTCTTTTGCATTGAGCTTTTCAACCATCTTCTCAATAACGTATTGGTCGAGAATGTGGCTCATTTCAAGCTGTTCTAGCGCGTATAGATACTGGTTAGCACCGTAACGCACGCCATCTTTTTCAATCGCAGAGAACACCTCTTGGTGATACGTTTTACCAAAGGCATTGTTTGCAGCCTGCAAACGGAAGGTAATGAGGTCGTTGATGATCGCTTCTTCAACCAACATACGCCATTGTTGTTTGCCCATCACTGCGCCGTGATCGTCTGCGGTTACGTAGCCGTAAGCAAGTTCTCGATTCGCCTTGGCACTTGAGAGTGCGTTATCCACCAGCGACATGATTTCAGTACTGGTTTTACGCTTGTTGCTGTAGGTCACACCAAGAGCAATATGTGGATTCGCAGTGCCTGTTGGGTCTGAACCTAGGCTCTGGATACAGTTTACGATGCTGCTCGCGACAAGTTTCAGTTCGCTCTCATCAATGTTTGGCATGATGAAACCGAACTCGTCACTAGAAATACGAGCGATGGTGATATCTGGATATGAAATTGAAGCTTGCAGCTGTTCAGCCAGTTGATGAACCAAGGCATCACCTTCTTGATAGCCCTTTTCATCGTACTCTTCACTGATAAACTCCGCTTTAAGTACCGCTAAACCACCTAAGCTCGACTCCTCTAACCATTGAGTTAACTGAGACATGTAGTAAGCACGGTTACCTAGCTGAGATACAGGGTCGATATATGCTCTTTCACGTAACTTCTGAGCTTCTTTCGCTTGGTTTTTAAATGCCAGTTCAACTTGAGTCGACATGTGGTTGATACCATCGACAACCAAGGTGAGATCTTTTGTCTTTGGACGAGCCAGAGGTTCGCCAAACTGATTCTTGGCGATCTGATCCATCTTGGTAATGATCAACGAGAGCGGGCGTAAAGCGCGCTTAAGGATCCAAGAGATAGACACCAAACCGAGCAAGAAGATCGTGCCAAATATGCTCAGTAAGCGGATGAATGCTTGCCAAAGTTGATCGTAGGCAGGGCCTGGGTGACTTACTATCTCGACCTCGGCCAATTGCATCCAGCCACTGGTGATCACGCGGCGGTCATGAACAGGCTCGAACAGGTTTAGGTTGGTAAACCACTCTGGTACGCCAGTTGGCTTTACAGGGTATGAGCGGAGAATGTCTTCACCGCTATCGAGAAAGATCAATCGAACGACTGAGTAAGAACTGCCATCAAACAGGGCGTTGATAACAGACTCCACTGCCACCTTGTCCTTTTCTTCTAGGTAAGGGGCGAGAGCCAGTCCAACAGTATTAATGGTATTACTTACCTCAGAGCGTTGCTGCTCCTCTAAGTATCCACGGGTGGTATTGAATTCGATCATAAAAACTGACGTCATCAGCAGTATGAACACTGCAACCATCCCGACCACAAGCTGTTTATATAAAGTCATTGTACCTACTCATCGTAATTGATAATGGGTTTGTTTAATTTTAGAGAGCGCTCACGTGAACGTAAGTCGTTCCATAAGCTCAATCTTGAAGATTTCCCTGCCAACTTGCCGCTGCCTGCTGCCGACTTGATCAACCAAAGGTTTTTACCGTTAAAACTGTAAATTGGTCTTAGATCTGGGCGTTTGGAACCGCGTTTAATTTCAGGGTTTAAGTTGTCCAAAATTAGTGGTTCTGCACTCGGTGTTGAGTAGTACGCCAACACCATGTGGAACTGGTTTAGCTCCAGTGCTTTTACGTACACTAATCGTAATTTCTTATCTGGGACGCCCAGTTCAAGCAAAGAGAAGTATTTTGCGATTGTGAAGTCTTCACAATCACCGGCGTTGCTGCCTAAAAATTCCAGTGGTGTTGCCCAGTAATCATTCTTTCCCCACAGTATGTTGTCATCGACAAAGTACATCTGGTTGAAGAACTGGTTCACCGACCTGAGCTTCTCTTTTTCACTTAATCCGTCGTATGACGTCATATTTGAGCGCCATGTTGCCACTCGCTTTCCGGCTCTATCGCCGTAGGTTTTGGTCACTGCATCTATCCACCGTTGGTCGCTCTTGTTGAGCGCCACAGAGGTGAAAGAGGTGAGGACCAGCAGCAATAGCGAAATCCGAGACTTCATAGCCTCTGCTCTTGTCTATTTGCTGTGTATTGAAAGGCGTTATCAAACATCAAACGTCCTTACTCTTTTAGTGCATTGTTTTGAGCGCTTAATAGTGGCTTCAACATGTACTCAAGCACGGTTCTTTTACCCGTGATGATATCGACAGAGGCGGTCATACCTGGAATGATTGGCAACTCTTCGTTCTGTCCAAAATTGTGTTTTTCGGTGCGCACGCGCACGATATAGAAGCTATTGCCTTCTTCATCTTGAGTGGTATCGGCACTGATGTGCTCTAACACGCCTTCTAGACCACCGTACTTAGTGAAGTCATAAGCACTGAATTTAACGATGGCAGTCAATTCTGGGCGTAGGAACGCGATATCTTGCGGGGCGATTTTCGCTTCAACCAATAGAGAGTCTTCTGTTGGTACAATCTCAACGATGTCCATACCCGGTTGGATAACCCCGCCGACAGTATTAATACCCAATGTTTTAACGGTGCCTGTTACAGGAGAAACCACCACGGTACGGTTTACTCTGTCTTCTAGGCCAACGGCAGATTCGGTCATTGCAGAGAGCTTGTCTTGGGCTTGATTGAGTTTTTCTTGTTGTTCGGAGCGGAAGTTCAGTGCGGCGTCAATACGGCTGAGCATGGATTCTTTGATTGCTGAGCGTAAAAGAGGAATTTTTAGCTCGCTCGAAGTCATTTCTCGGCGAGTGTCGTTCACTTGTCTTTGCAGTTTAAGTAATTCAATTCGTGGTACCACCCCTTCATCGGCGAGAGGTTTGGTGATATCCAGTTCTTGGCGAGCAAACTGGTAGCTCTGTTTTAGGTTTCGAACACGCGCTTTAATCTCAACTAGGTCTTGCTGTTTCTGTTCAACTTGTTGATCAAAAACGGAAAGCTGGTTTCTCAGATTATTGAGATCTTGACGGTATTCTGCTTTTTGACGATTAACCAGTTGAGGTTGAAGTTCATAGAATTTAGGTGGGAACGCAAGCTTGCCATAATCGAGAGTGACACTTTTCTTCCATTCTTTTTCAGAGAATTCTTCGTTGATGACAACACTGGTCAGGGAAGCGGAAAGCATTAACACGTTGGCGGTCAAGTTCGCGACTTGTTGTTCACGTTCGCGGAAGTCAGAACGGAATCGTGTGTCATCGATTAACAGCAGTTGTTGACCTTTTTGAACGCGTTGGCCTTCTTTAACTAAGATCTCTTTAACCAAGCCACCTTCAAGGTTTTGTACCACTTGGATCTGAGAGGAGGGGATCACTTTGCCTTGGCCAACGGTAACTTTGTCGATCTCTGCCCATGCAGACCACCCAATAGCAGCAATAAAAAACAGAACGATCACCCACAACATAATTCGCGCACTGGTGGGCGTATTGAGGAGTAGTGCCGCTGTTTTATCATCGACATACTCAAGCTCGGTCTCGTTCAATTTGCTGAAATTTTTCTGACTCATAACAGTCCTTGTTCGCTAAATAAAAGTGCAAGCCTATTGAGTGTATTCTTACTTTTGATAAATGTTAAGATTTTGCTCCTTTAAATCTTTGAATTTATATATTTTTTAAGACTTATCGGCTCTTGAAATCTGTTTTATCGAGTTGGTGCTTTCTTAGTTTGTCATACAGTGTTTTTCGCGACACCTGCAGCTCTTGTTGTACCTCTTTTAAACGACCTTGATGGCGATGTAGCGCCTCAATCAAGATAATTTGTTCAAAGCTATCGGTGCGTTGGTTCAACGACTGTTGTTGCTCTTCAATGCTCATATCGAGTTCATTTTGCTCATCAGTATCGCTGTCGAGCGACGGCTGCTTAATTTGAGTCAGCACTCTGAGTTCAGCATGTTGGCGAAGCTGACGAATGTTCTCAGTCCAATGCGTTGCAATGAGTCGCTGAATCTCTTTTTCTGTAATGACGGGTGGCGGCAGTTGATAGCGACTGGCTGCACCACGAGCAAAGTGTTTGAACAAAGAGCCAATATCTTCCGTTCTTTGCGCCAAGGGTAGTAAATTAAATCGGCGCAGTTCACCTGTAATTGTAGTAGGAACTACTGTAGTTGCGATAATGATACAAGTTGCATTGGTCTTGCATGAGTTTTCACGAAGTAGAGTGGGTTTTAGGTTCGCTAACCACAGCCATTGATCCTGAGTTAGTGCTTCTGTCTCATGGATATAGAGTGTTCCACCTTGATGCTTCAAGAACAGTTGCAAAATAAACTGATGGAATGTCGCTTCGTCACTGCGTGGCAAATTAAACGCAGCGACAGGGCAAAGCTCCGCGGTTTGATGACTGTGTAAATCATGGGTGTATTGTGCTGTGACTCTTTTCCCCGTCCCTAAATCACCAACAAATAATAGAAGTGGGTTAGTTTTGGTATCTAGGGTGATCAATTCTCGGCGTAATGCCTGCATTGATGGTGATTGACCAATCAGTTTCGGGCCAACCTGATTTTGCATTGCCAACTCTTTACGCAGTAGGTTGTTCTCTTCAACCAGTGCGAGCTTATCCGCCGCTTTTTTAACGGCAGTGAGTAGGGCATCGACCACAAATGGCTTTTCCAGAAAATCGTAAGCGCCGGCTTTCATCGAGGACACCGCGGTTTGCACGTCACCATGTCCGGTAAGTACGATGACCTGAAAATGAGGATTTTGGCTCAGTAACTTTTGCGTCAATTGAATGCCATCCATCACCGGCATGTGAATATCGGTGACGACAATTCCGGCTTGCGTGGTATCTATTTTCTTTAATGCCTCAATAGCATTGGGAAAGCAGACAATATCGATGCCTTCAATGAGCATGGCTTGTTCTACGGAGTCTCGAATGGCGGGTTCATCGTCGACAAAATAGAGTTTAGGCATAGAGTGCAAAAGCCGATTCCTTAGCAGTAGGTTAGATTAGCAGTATGTGAGATTCGTTTTCTAATCAGCGATAACAACGGCGTGTTAGCCCTTATCGTTATATAACGGGATGTTTAGCGAGAATACCATGCCTGAAGGCTCTAACCGGTTCGCGCTGATCGTGCCGTGATACGCTTCAATAATCCGTTTCGATATTGAAAGCCCTAGCCCTAAACCTTCCGGTTTGGTGGTGAAAAACGGGTCGAACAGCTGTTCTAGTTTGTCATCTGGCATGCCAATTCCGTTATCCCAAATGATCAGCTGACAAGCGTTGTGATGAAGTTGCCATTCGATGCCTATCTGTGGGCTAGCCTGTTGGTCAACGCTTTCCAGGTTTTGTTGCTCCTGCAAGATTTTCTGTTCAAGAACTTGTTGTTGCAGCGCTTGAATCGCGTTGTGAATCAGGTTCACTAGTACTTGTTCGAGTTCGGTTGGATGAATCGCAATATTGATGTCATCTGGCACCGTGCTTAGCCTTAGCGTAATGCCTTGCTTGATCATCAGCGCACTGAGAATGCTAGTGGCGTTATTGACCGCTTGATGCAGGTTCGCCACATGATGTTCTTGTTTGGTGACCTTGCGAGTAAAGACTTTGAGTCGCGCGATGATGTCGGTAATGGTGTTGTTGAGGCCAATCATTTTCTCAAGATTGCTTTTCACTAAATCGGTTCGTTCCATTTCCAGTAGCTTTAAGCTGTTTTCACTGTAGGTTCGCAGTGCTGCAAGCGGTTGGTTGATTTCGTGGTTAATGCTGGCTGACAGCTCACCGAGTACCGCTAATTTTGCGGTTTGTGTCAGCTCTTGTTCTGTCTGTTTCAACTTGGATTGCGACTCTTGGTATTGAAAAAGGGTTTGTTGCAGCTGTTGATTGGATTGCTTCAAGTAGTGAGTGCGTTTATCAACGGTTTGCTCTAGGTTTTGGTTGAGTCGGGTCAACGCCACTTTCGCGAGATAAGTCTGGCGCCACGACCAAGCGATGAGCATCACCAAGCTGTAAATCACCACGAAGATGACATCGATCTGCAAGATTTTAATAAGTTCAGCTCTGGTCTCTTTTAGGGCAACAACTTGGTACTGATTGTTGCTGATGGTAGCGGGGTAAAGATTAAATGCACCAAGCTTGAATAACTGGTTGGCGGTGAGCTCTTTTCGGATTTCATTGGATTGAAGGTTGCTAGATTGATTGGCGTTGCTAGTTTCTGATTGAGAGCTTGAAGGACGAAAGGCTTCGATGATCGAAATTTCGCTTTGACCGTATTGGCGTTGAAGTGCGATATCCGTTTGTTGTTGCTGCGTTAATGGCAACAATGAATGGTAAAGCCACGGAGCTTGGCTTGATAGAAAGACCACTTGGTTAGAGTCGAGTACTACGATCTCAAAATCGTCGCTGGTCAGGATGTTTTCGAGATTTTCTAAGCTCACTTTTACGGTGATAACGCCAACAACTTCCTTGTCGATATACAGAGGTGAAGACAGAAAATAACCTCGTACGTTCGAGCGAGCGCCTAGCGCGACATATTGTGTGTTGTTACCTTGAATGGCAGAAGCAAAGTAGGGACGAAACGAGAAGTTCTCACCGACAAAGGTACGAGGCTTTTGGTAATTACTGGAAGCGACCACAGTACCGCTCGGGTCGTGAATATAGATGGTGTCGGCCTGGCTTTGATTCGACCATTCAAACAGCAATTGATTGAGCTGCGCGGCGGAAATCGATGAGTCAAAATAAGAGAGCAAGCGCGGGTCATGGCTGAGCAAATCTGGGATCTGTTTGAATTTATCCAGCTCAGAATCGATTTGTAGATTGGCTTTATTCGCCGCTTCATCGAGTTGCTGAGTGACGATTTTTTCTTGGAATTGTACTGCCATAAAGTGGGTTGCGGTCAGCCCTGCAGCTCCCAATAACAATGAGAATAAAACAAAGGGCGTCATTAGGTTAGGCAGTATTTTGGTCACTCGGATCTCAGCTTGTCATCGGTTTGTATAAAGATTATCAATATGATGGAGAGAGTACCGAGATCTTGTTAACACAGAGCACCTTCTGTGAGACAAAACCATGGCTTAGACTTGTGTTTCAAAGGATTACGGCGCAAAATCACAAAAAAATTAAAAGGAGCAACCAAATGGAACTGACAGATATTCGTCGCGAATACGCTAAGGGTGGATTGAGACGTAAAGACTTGGCCGCAGACCCGATTGAGCAATTCAACCTATGGCTAGAGCAAGCCATTGAAGCGAAGTTGACGGACCCTACTGCCATGACAGTTGCTACGGTTGATGAAAATGGTCAGCCATTCCAACGCATTGTTCTGCTGAAGAATGTTGATAAAGACGGGTTCGTTTTTTACACTAACCTAGGTAGCCGTAAAGCGCACCAGCTTGAGCACAACAGCAAAATCAGTTTGCACTTTCCTTGGCATCCACTTGAGCGACAAGTTCATATTACGGGCACGGCTGAAAAGCTAACGGCTATGGAAAATATGAAGTACTTCTCGTCACGTCCAAAAGAGAGCCAATTGGCCGCGATTGCAAGTAAGCAGAGTAGCCGCATCTCAGCGCGTGGGATTTTAGAAGGTAAGTATCTAGAGCTTAAACAGAAGTTTGCCAAAGGCGAGATTCCCGTGCCTTCTTTCTGGGGTGGTTTCCGTGTACGTGTAGATAGCATTGAGTTTTGGCAAGGTGGTGAACACCGCTTGCACGACCGTTTCTTGTTCTCTCGCCAAGACAACAGTTGGGATATTGATCGCCTAGCGCCTTAGGCTTTTTGATCGCTTAGCTGCTTAACAGATCTAAAAATGCCGTTGATTAGACTTATCAAATCAACGGCATTTTTTTGTCTGCATTTTCAGATGAACAGTCAATCAGTTACTGTGCAGAACAACGGAGATCTGTTTTTTGAGCAGAGTTTCTGGGATCACTGAGCCCAATCCTGAATCCAACGCATACTCAATCAATTGGCTTTTACTGCGTGCATCAAACTTCTGTTTCAATCTGGCGACATGACCTTCGACCGTTTTGATTGAAATGTTTAACGTCGACGCGATGTACTGTGGTTTCTTGCCGAAAAGCAGTAAGAACAGCACCTCTGATTCTCTCGAAGTCAGCCGCTTTTGCAGTTTAGACACACGCGGCTCTGACCCCGCAAGCGATGCCTGATTGCCTTTTGTTCCTGTGGCCTGACAAACCCAATGACCAACCTCTAAGATCGCGGTATCGGTAAGCTCTTGGCCATAGAAGATGGTGCCTTGGACGTTGTCGTCATCATCAAGCCAAGGGGTTTTGGTAAAGATATGGGCGTGCCAGCGTCCGTCTGGATAGGGGTGAATATCGAGAATCTTAAGGGTACTGCGTGTATCCATTACATGTTTGTCTTGAGCCCTGAAATCTTGTGCGCACTCAGTGGTTTGACTGGGCATGTCGAAGTCGGTCAAGCCAGTACAAGTCTCATTGGGTTTTAAGCCAATCAATTGGTTGTAAGCAAGGTTGGCATACACGAAGACCGAGTCAGTATCTTTGCAGCCCCAGCAGCCTGGAAGTTGTTCGAATAAAGAACGATGTATGGAGTTGAGTGGATCTGGCAAGGTTTTATCTCGTGTGTTGCGATGTTGCAATAATATCAGTTTCTTATAGCGCTGCAATGGCAATTAGAGTACGAAAAATAAGGGGTGACTGACAGTTAAACGGACTGTTGATTAACTGTGTCAATCACGGAGAATCGATGGGCATAAAGGGTGATAATCAGGCAAAAAAAAGGTTCATCGCGGATTAGCGGGAACTAAAAACAAAAACGGTAGTAAGTGATATG